>JAFLBZ010000043.1 GCA_017303715.1 Rhodothermia bacterium
CTCAAGCAGAATTAGATGTAAATTTAGATCAAGCATCATACAAGAAACGGTTCACGATTGAGCGTACATTTGCATGGGAAGACAAATTTAGACGATTAGTAGTACGGTATGAACGGCTGGCAGAAATCTTTCTTGCCTTCAAAATGCTCGCCTTTATCCTCATAAATTTAAAGGACTTAGTCAATAAAACATGACTTGCAACCAGTTTTTTGAAAGAAAAAGACAGCATCAAGGGCGTAAGGGAAATATCCCTGCTATGGCAACACACATATTGATGGCTAAGTAGGGCGACATATTGTTATGGGGCAGTCCACTGCCCGCATTGCTTAGGGCAGAAGACACGCTCCCACGGTCGCCGCCAGTTGCACCGCCTGTTACCACTGGTGGTGTTGTACCACGTGGGCGCACTTGCTTGAATGTGCCTGAAAGGGCATGGTTATGCGCAGGAATTTGTGTAGATAATAACGTAACGGTTTCTGCACCGCCCGTCTCTCCCAAAGAACGTACCGAGAGTCCTGGTCCAGTGCCTTGTTGCAAAGGCATACGCCCGCGTAAATCGGGAAGGGCAAAAGTTGTGGTACCGTTGCCCCCAAACGTCGTGCTTAATATCGTAAAAAGTGCTGCGTATTGTTGAATAGGAAGCACTTGCCCATTGCAGGCATTCCAGTTTCGAGGCGCAAAGTTAAAAGCAAATAGCCCTATTTTACCGATAAAAGGGTCGGCACTTCTTATTGGTGTTTTACCTTTGTTTTTCATCGCGGAATTTTTAGGATACGAAGCGGCTTGCATTTTCTCCCGAAATGCGCTTCCAAATAGCATTAAGCCACAAAAAACCATGAGGCGTTTCAAAAAAAGCCGCCTTGTTTCATGAAACGTTGAAAATATTGTTTTCATTATAATATACCAATTAATTTAAATCTTTAATTTTGAGAAGGATATAGCCCTTGAGTTGCAATACAAAAACTAAGTACCAAATATGGCGGCATATTATTATGCGCTTGGCTTGCACCTGCATTGGCAAGGGTAAGATCGGTGGTTGTTCCCAAACTGCCCACTTGCACCATGCCGGTAACTTGGGTACCTGTCCCCAACACTTGCCCCGTAGATGTGGTGAGGGTATGGGTGTGTTGTGGCATTTCGGCAACCGTAAGTGTATGCGTTGGAGTGCCTCCTATTTCCCCAATGGTATAAGGGGATAGCCCAAAGCCTTCCCCAAAATGTATGGGGCAACGCCCACGAAAATCGGGCAGCGCAAAGGTTGTTACGCCGTTTCCACCATACGTCGTGCCTAAGAGCGAGAATAAAGCTGCGTTTGTATTAATGTTTAATATCTGCCCATTGCACAATGCCCAACCTTGAGGTGCATAATTAAAAGCCGTAATTAGAATTTCGCCAATAAATGGATCGTCCATGAAATAGGGCTGGTTTAGGTTAAATTTTTCATTGTGTTCCGCAATTTCGGGCGGCAAAAGGGCATTTTGCTCGAAGAAACGCCGTAAGAAACCACGACGGTTGGTAACGTTTTCGGCAGAAGTGGTGATATTTGACATAATAGTTAAGGATTGAAATTTTACTTCAAAATGGGAATGACTTTTAAGAAGATTCGCATGGTTTAGCTTGGTTACGGATAAGTGCCTTCCAAGGATATAATGAAATTCAACCCCAGAAACGGCGACATATTTTGGTGTGAAGCACCACCGCCTGTATTGGTCGAAGTAGGAGCGGTAAGCGTTCCCAACTCTGTTCCCGAAGTCAAGCCTGCGCCTTGTGTGCCTGTACCGCGTACCACACCTGTAACCATGTTATGCGAGTGCGCCGGTAGATGATTGGTAGTAAGCGTTACCGTTTCCGTTCCACCTGTATTCCCTATTATATACGTAGGAAGCCCCGGACCTGTGCCATGATGAATCGGAATGCGCCCGCGTAAATCGGGGAGGGCAAATGTAATCTGTCCATCGCCGCCATACGTTGTTCCGATGAGTGAATAAAGGGCTTCATATTCCAAAATTTGGAGGATTTGCCCATGACAGAATACCCAACCTGCAGGTGCGTAGTTGCCCGCGAAAATAGAGATTTCCCCGAGATAAGGGTAGCCTTCTCGGCGCATCATGAATCCAGATTCGTTGGTGTCTGTTTCTTCATGGTTTGTTTGTTCTGTTTGGGGAGCGACATATTCGGCGCTTTCGCTCCATGCGTCTTTCATACGCCCCCAAAAACCCTTTGAAGAAGTAGCATCTGAACGGTGATCTTCTAAAATAGTGGTGTCTTTCATAGTATTTCCAGAATTTAATAAATAGGATATGTGAGTTTTCTTATTGTTTTAACAATTATTTAAGCTGCTAACCAAACACATCATTTTATGCTAACCAAATCATGTAGATTTTTACACTTATATTAATTTTTTATCCGGAAAAAATTAATATAAGTTTTATATGAACTGATTGCAAGTCCTTTAGATTTTTGAGGATAAAGTCAAGTAAGTAACAAATTATAAATAGCTTATATTATTTTGTATATTGCCTTTTTTTTGGTTAAAATAGTCTAATTATGGGTCGGGTCAATAAATCAACCGTTGTGGTCTTAGTTAATGCCAAGATTTAGATGGCTAAATTGATTGAAAACCAAAAGAGATGCTGGCAAAACAGAGGCTTATTTATTTTTTATTTGCGTGCTTATTCACCTCAACTCAATATATAGCTAAAACGCTGTGGCGTATAATGAAAACCAAACAGATTGATCCCGAACATTATTTGGACAAGGAGACTCTCTTTTATTACACAAATCGTTGTTTTGCTCGTTTGGGGGATAAATGATCAATTCAGTTCGCAACTTTTAATGTAAACTAATTTTAAGCAGTTTCTTATATTTAAGGCAAAAAATATCCTATCTTGACGTTCATAGTGTATTACAAAAGTGATTAAATTTAGCTCCACATGTAAAAAATGTGTTCAACTATATTGAGCCAGCCTTTAACATAAAAGGATTTTAATGCTTTAACGTGGGATAAGGGTTGATCAAGTCCAAGCCTGCCTTCTACGCGCAGCCAAGACTGCAGATGGCCTTCTTTTGTGCGGCCAAAAGAAGCAAGGTAGCTGAGCGTAGTCAAAGTTAAACCAGTCCCGACCCTTCTATTCAAAAATAATGGAGGAAATCTCGTAATTGCGTAAATGCAGGTTTTAGAAGGGTTTGTTCCAATCACGAATAAACCGAAAAGCCCCATCGGGGTAGTATCTTAGTAGAAATCGGTTTCCAAATACACAACAAAGCCCCGTAGGGGTGGTCTCTATATATGACGAAGCATAACTGGTTGAGTGAAGCCTAAGCCCAGTGGCTAAGCGTAGTCGGCGGACTTTTCTAAGCGTTGCCCTGCCATTATTGAACAATACCTTATACTATAAGATAGAGGCGATCTTAGTACCATATATTTTTTCGTAACCGCCAGCGTATAAAGCCCAATACAACGACCAAAAGCGACGGAAACAGGATAGCAAACCACTTGATTGCCCCTTTCGTGCCATCGCTCACGGGATCCAATGGACGCGGATTTAATTGCTTGCTCCGAATCGAAGAAAGGGTTTGGTCTTGCAAAAGCCAGTCAATGGCATTCATTGCAAAAATCAGGCTGCCTTCTGGTGGTTGCCCCACGATCCCTTCGTTCATAAAGTCGCCATCGCCCAATACAAGCAAACGTGTTGAGGTCCCAACTTTATTGGCCTCAAATACACTCGGAAAATGGCCTTCATAGGTCGCACCCAAAACATATGGCCCTCCCGAATAAATCGGATTTGGATCTGCATTGGGGTTTGGTTGGATGTTAAACACGTTCTTTTGTACGGAACTGTTTGGCGAGGAATAGATCAGGGGAATTGCCTTTATGGCTTTTGGGGCTTTGCCTAGATCTAACGTACTTACAAATGGCAGGAGCATCTCCCGTACTCCCTCTGTAATGGGATGCGGGTTAAATTGTGTAACGATCGGTAAAAACGCATATGGAATTTGCATCGTAAAAGGGCCATTTTGTGCAGATATTGGCGCACTTTGGCGGTCTTGTACCAAGTTGGGTTGGAGTACGATGCCATATTTTTCCAAGAGCTGCTCCAAGCCTGTATCTAAGATGCTGGCTGTTCCGGTTTGGATGCTTGCATTGATCCGGTTTAGGAAAAAGCCCACTTTTCCGCCTTGCATCACATAATCATCTAATGCCTGAAGTGCCGACACGGACAAAGGTGAAGACGGCGCAATAATCAATAAAACATCTGGTTTATTAGAAAATTGCCCTGTAGAGTCCACCTCAACTTGAAGAATTGTATAGCTTTTCTCTAAGCCCTGCTTCCAAAAACGCATCACCTCGTCGGGGTTGGGTTCGCCATTACCCGTTAGAAATCCAATTTTGGGTAGGTTTTCCGAGGAAAGTTTTCGGATAGCCGTGGTAAGCTCATACTCTAAATTAGACAAATCCTGAACAACGGGAAGCACCTCGTTTTGTCCACCATATGAAACAGTAAGTCCCATATAAGCATTTTTGATCTGCAAAGCATCGTTCTCCATTACCTGAACTTGGATGGGTGGTACACCAGCTTCATTGGCGGTTTTCTTGCTCTTTTCGTCATCTGGACTGATAAATTGGTATTGGAATTTCTGCCCTGCAAAAGCACGGTATTCATTTAGTTTATCTTGCAAGAGTCGCCGATTTGCGTTGTAAGGAGCCGGAAGATTGTCTGTAAAATAAACCTTCACCGTAACGGGGTCTTTCAGTTTTTGCACCATTTCGATGGAGGAGGGCGCAAGGGTAAACACTTGGTCATCGGTCAGATCTAAACGGCTAAACCACTGTAGGCCCAAGAGGTTTAGCACCACCAAAATGGCACCAATGAGCAAGATGGAAATTTTTGAAGTAAGATTATGTTTGATGTTTAACATGGTTCAGCCCGTTTATATGTCTCGTTTAGCAAGGTTGTGTGCCGTCATCAAACCAAAGAAAAGCATGAGTGAAGCGTAGTACAACAAATCGCGGGTGTCTATTACGCCCCTCATCAGGTTGTTGTAGTGGTAGTCGGTTCCAAGATACTCCACGACATTGCCAAACGTTGCCGGAAGCAGGGGCGCAGATTTATCCAAAAGAAAGAATACAAGAATGATTACAAAACCAAGTAGATAAGCTACAATTTGGTTACGTGTTAGGCTTGAGGCGTAAATGCCAATGACCGCACAGGTTAAGCCATACAGTGCCATTCCGATATAGCCACCAGTGGTTGCGCCAGCATCCATATTTCCGAGTGCGGCAATAATAAAAACATAGACCAATGTAAATGAAATGGCGATAAGGCACAAAACGGTGGTTGCAAGAAGCTTTGCCAGAATAACTTGCCAATCGCGAAGGGGCATGGTGAGCAATAACTCTAAAGTGCCACTACGCCTTTCTTCTGCAAAGGCTCCCATCGTAAGCGCGGGAACAAAGAACATAAAGAGCAAAGGCGTCATGTCAAAGATTTGCTGTACGGTTGCGATATTGTTAATAAACAAGCTGTTGCCAAAAAACCATCCGGTGATAAGCAAGAAAAAGACCAGTACCACATAACCCGTAAGCCCATCAAAGTAAGCCTTTAACTCGCGGCGTGCAATCAACCAACTTTGGGCAATTTTGTGAAGCATCACATTCATTTTTCTAATTCTTTCAAGAGGTTGTGACCAAGCGGAAGATTTCTTCCAGATTTACTTTTTCCCGATAAAGCTCGGTAAGCACCCAGTTTTGTGCCACTGCCAACCGGAATAATTCAGGCCGGATGTCTGGCTCCGACACATACATTAGGTTGAGGATTAGCGTATTTTCTTGTCGTTCGGAACTTTGCAAAGACAAGCCTTCAATGCTTTCTAAAACTGGCATCACCGCTTCTTGGCTTACTTCCAGAATACCCAAACGGATATTCTGACCGCCTGAAAAGGCCGCTTTTAGCTCAGACATGGTTCCATCCGCAACCAATTTCCCAGACGCAACAATGAGCGCCCGTTCACAAATGGCCTCCACCTCCGATAAAATATGGGTCGAGAGAATCACCGTTTTATCGTCCCCCAAATGGCGGATCAAATCCAGAATTTCGCCTTTCTGGTTGGGATCAAGACCCGATGTAGGCTCATCTAAAATCAGCACATCAGGGTCATGAATGAGGGCTTGCGCCAAACCAACCCGCTGTTTGAACCCTTTGGAAAGTGTTCCAATTTGCTTGTGTAACATGTCCTTTAGCCCACATCGAGCGCCATATTCTATGACACGGTTGCGCAACTTGGCCTTCTCTATGCCGCGCAATGCCGCCGTATAATGTAGGTAGTCAAAAACATTCATGTCTTCGTAAAGTGGATTTTGCTCTGGCAAATACCCAATTTTACGACGAATTTCTATGCTGTGTTCAAGAATGCTCAAACCATCAATTTTTGCATTTCCTGAAGTTGGCGGCAAAAAGCAGGTAAGCATCTTCATCGTGGTGGTTTTCCCCGCACCATTTGGCCCCAGAAAACCCGTAATTTGGCCTTTGGAAATCGAAAAAGACAACGCGCTGACCGCCGGATCAGTCCCATAGGTCTTAGACAAAGACAAAACTTCTATCATATATCCATCGTCTTATGAATGAAAGATGCGAAAAAATAAACCTTTTTAGGGCTGGATTGTATAGTCAGGCTTTAACCAAATTTGTTAAGGTGGTTAAAACCCGTAAAACACAAAAGTAAGTGGTTTTGGGCAAACCAATGTCCGAAAATCCATGAAAAAAAACAAACGTCGTTACACCCAGATAAAGAAATGCAGATGGTTTCCATTGGGCATTTTTTTACCGTATTATACTGTTCTTCCAAAACTTACCTTTAAATTGGAGGACTACATGGATGGACATGTTCTGATCCTAAACCAAGACTATCGGCCCA
This sequence comes from Rhodothermia bacterium, assembly GCA_017303715.1. Classification (GTDB taxonomy): domain Bacteria; phylum Bacteroidota; class Rhodothermia; order Rhodothermales; family UBA2364; genus UBA2364. The sequence continues at coordinate 6,916 of JAFLBZ010000043.1, forward strand.
TTGGTGTAAGTACGGTTCAACGTGCAGTTACTTTAGTACTCTTGGAAAAAGCCGATTTGGTGGCCGATAAATCCTCCAGAAAAATACGGGCCGCTGATTTTGTTTTCCCCTTTCCAAGTGTCATTCGTCTAAAACGCTATGTTTCCGTTCCGTATCGCAACGTAATATTGTCACGCAAAAACATCTTGCGGCGAGACCACTTCCGGTGTCAATATTGTCAATCCACCCAACGCTTAACCATAGATCACGTTCTTCCGAGATCGCGAGGTGGCAAAGACACATGGGAAAATTTGGTAACGGCTTGTATGCCTTGTAATACCCGCAAAGGAAACCGCACCCCAGAAGAGGCGGGCATAACCTTGCGGTACAAGCCTTATCGTCCAAGTCATGTGCTGTTTATCCGTGACTACGTCGGGCATTTGGAGGATGAATGGAAGCCCTTTCTTTTTTTAGATTAAACTGTAACCTATCCAGAACTGAAATCGTTAGTCCTAAAACACTCCTTCCACTTAATCCAAATGAACATGAACATGAACAAACGTAACTTTTTGGGCGGATTATTATTGACCTTCTTTCTTTCCGCAATCACTGCCTTCGCACAAAATGAAAATTGGACTACCGACAAACGAAACGTCCAAAGTTTCAAAGCGATTTCTTTCGAAACTGCTGGCGATTTATATATTTATATTGGTGATCGCTTCAGTGTTGAGGTGGAGGGAAGTCCCGAAACGGTTGGCAAAATCGTAACAGAAGTTGCTAACCAAACACTGATTATCAAAAACAAACAACGTATCTTTACGTGGAATTCCAAACAAAACCCACTTAAAATTCGTGTTCGTCTCCCGCTTTTGGAGAGAATGGACTTAAGTGGCTCTGGAGATGTCGAAGTCAAAGGGGTGATCCGTCAAGCACGCTTCGAGGCAAATCTTTCCGGCTCTGCGGATGTCAGCATCGAAAAAGTTGCTGTTCGTGACTTGCAAATCCGCCTTTCCGGATCGGGAGATATCACCTTTGCGGGTGGAAATGCAGATTCTGGCGACCTCCGCCTTTCGGGATCAGGTGCGATTATGGCGCGGAATGTACAACTTACCGATGGGCGTGCAAATCTCTCTGGTTCCGGAAAAATTGAAATTTGGGGGATGCGGTATTTAGACCTCGAATTGGGAGGTTCTGGCTCTATCGGCTACCGTGGCAACCCACAAATTTCCAAAGAAGTGGACGGATCTGGCTCGGTGCGCCGTCTTCAATGAGAAGCGTATGAAGGCAGAACCTAAGCCTTTATGAAGCGTTTGGCTGTTCTACACCCGAACGCTTTTTTTATGTCTAAATTTACCAAATACTTCTGGCTGATCCCCGCAACACTTATGGCTTTGCTCATCCATCAAGCCTATATTGCTTATAGCCTGCAAAATACAATGAATAATGGTTTTGCGACTATGGCCAAAGTCAAAAACTTAGAGGTCAAAGACATGGTTGCGCAGTCTCACGGCTTGGTGGAATTGGAAGTGCCCCTAAAAGAAGGTGGCATCTTGGTCAAAAAAATGACCATACCCGCCGCGTGGGTCTATACCTTGGGTAAACGTACCTTAAACGAAATGCCCGTACATGTACTACCCGGGACAGGCGAAGAGGTCATTATGGACGACATTGCAAGGGTTCAGATGCGCACACTCATCATCAATATTGCCATTCTGGTGCTGTTCATCGCCATGACCACTGGTGGGGTATGGGCTTGGGTGCAATATCTGAAAAAACATGGCGACCCTTCCCGACGCCATGTCCCCGATGCCGTTCCCGTCTAACTTGGGAACAAAATATCGGTATTACCATACTAAAACAAGAAGGGCTTGCCCAAACTAGTTTTTTGCAAACCACTATATTTCAACAATCACGTACTCCTATGAACGATGATAGAAGCTCCGCCGGAACAGTCCTCATGGTACTTTCTGCCTTTATTGGTGGCATTGGTTTAGGCATCTTGCTTGCGCCTCGCTCTGGCGAAGAAATCCGACGGACGATTGGCAATGAAGTCCGTAAACAACGGGATGCGGCAACACGCCAAGCCCGACATCTGGCCGACGAAACAGCGCGTAGGTATGTGCCCTTGCACGACGACGACGAGCAAGAGTGGGCCAATATTGGGAAAGGACTCACCAAAGAACTGTCTCGTCTCTAATCCGGAAATTCTAATTACCTTTTCATATTAGACATATAATTAATATGCCTTACCCCGAATATTTGCTTACCCCAATGCGGGAAGAACTTACCCGCTTGGGTGTACAAGAGTTAAAAACTGCCGAGGCAGTGGACGATGCGATGGATGCCGCACAAGAAGGGACTTCCTTGTTTATTGTTAATTCGGTATGTGGTTGTGCAGCTGCCAATGCCCGCCCGGCTGTTGCCTTGGCCACGCAAGCAGAGGTACAACCAGACCGAATCTTTACGGTTTTTGCGGGACAAGACTTGGACGCAACCACGCAATTCCGATCTTATTTGCCCGGCGTTCCGCCTTCTTCACCGTCCATGTTCTTATTCAAGAATGGGGAACCGGTATATCTTATTGAGCGCCGATTCATCGAAGGTCGCTCGGCGCAATCCATTGGTATGGACTTGGTAAACGCCTATCGTAAATATGTTGGAACCGAGGAAATGCCGGATGTACCGGAAATACCAGATGTGCCCATGCCACAATTTGCAATGGGGGGGCGTCCGGGTTCTTTCCGTTCCATCATGTAGTCAACACTTTTTGTAATATAGAAGCCCCTCTCCAGTTCGGATGGGGGCTTTTTACCAATAATGGAGCTTCATACAAAAAACCGAACCGCCTGCCTTTATAAACTCGTCCGTTTCGCATGGAATAACCGAGAAGCCCGCTTCTTCGAGGCGGCGTTTGGTGATTTCACTCCCAGACTGCATTAAAACATGTTGCTGGTCGGGACAAAAAGCATTCACAGCAAACCGATATCGGGCTTCCTCTTCGGGAACTTCGATTACATTTGGAAAGACGCTACGGATGAGGTCAAGTCCTTGTGGTTGAAAAGCGCCGTCATAAATCAAAACAGAGGTTTCATTTAGGATACACATACAAGTATCCAAATGGTAAAAATCAGGGTCACGTAACTCGATTGCCAAAACAGGCGTCTGCAAGGAGTCCGCAAGCAGTTCGTACATATCCAGAGATGTTCTAAAGCCATATCCACCCCACAACAACCTTTTCCCCGGATGCCAAAGTGCATCACCCATCCCCTCAAAATCCGATGTACAAGAGGACGGGAATGAACGTACTTCATACCCTTTTTGCTGAAAATATTCCTTAAAAAAGACCACTTCTCCCCGGCGTTCTGGTGCATGCATCTGTGCACAAAAAATGCCTTTGGAGCCATCCGGCATTACAAATGGGAGGGTTTGATTGGCACAAAACACCATATCTGGAAGCCCTTGCTTCCCCTCCAAAACCGTTACCGGAATAGATAAGGATTCATATACGGCCAAGAGACTCTGCCATTGGTTGCGTGCCTGTTGGGGATTAACTTTCCCGATTTGCCCCGCCATATGTGGATTAATGACGTAGCTAACCTCAAAATAGGTGGGGGCGACCATTAACAAACGATCTGCTAAAGGCATAGACGGAACTTTTGCAAGTGAGTCTGTCAATTCTTGTAAGTTGGTAATTATTTTCATCGTTAGGTTAAGTCTTAAATAGAAATTAATCTTTGATAGCTGAGTTGATTAAGCAATTAATAAATAAGGAGATAGCCTACGACTTAATTCATATTAATAATGTGCCATCTTCTACAACTCCTTGAAAGCAGGAAGCTGGAAGTTTTGCACGGTTAACCAAATTGGGTGTTGCGGTATTGTGCCAAGCAAAACGAATATGCGTAGGATGTTTTACTGCGGCTGAGGAAAGTACGATGGTGTTTTCTACAACTTTAGCGATTGCGGGATGATAAACTCCGGATTCATCCGCCAATTCAAAATGGGTAGGGGGTTGACTGTCTGAAGTATGGAGTTCTAAATCATTTTCAAAATATGCGATTACTTGCCCATCATTGTACCATGCTTTTCGGAATAGTGGGCCAGAGGTAAGCCCCGTTTCTTGCTGGTAGTGGCTGTTTAGGGCTAAATTTGCAAACCGGAGGCCCACATCTAACTTGTTCATTGGGTGGATGTCGTTCACATTTCCAATATCACTTGTCACGACCAAGCCGCAATGGGGTGTTTGGTTCGCCACATGTCGTTGTGCATCTCGGACAATCGCGCCAACTTCGGGGATTTCGTAATCGTAAGGAGCAATTTGCGCCAGATAAAACGGTAATGGCTCGTTCCATGCTTCGCGCCAGGAGGCAATTAGGGTATCCAGTAGGTCCGCATAGGCGTGTGCATTTTCAACATTGGATTCTCCCTGATAATACAAAAATCCCGCAATTTTGTACGGTACCAAAGGTGCAATCATGGCATTGTATGTTTTACCGGGTTCGTGTGGCCCCCAAAGCCGTGGTTTCTGCAGCTTTGAAGCGGTCAAGATCACAGGGTTTTCGTTGATGGCCTTTTGGGGAATCCAGACCTCTGCGGGTGTGCCTCCCCAAGCCGACTGAATGAGGCCAATCGGAATATCCAAGACTTCTTGTAATCGGCGTCCAAAAAAATAGGCCACCGCACTAAAGTTCTGCATAGTGGCCGGCGTACAGATTTGCCATTTTCCCGTTAACCGATCAAGCGGGGCGTCTGAAGTGTTACGTTCTACGTTGAAAAACCGGATATTGGGATGGTTTGCGGCCTCAATTTCCAATCGTCCATTTTCGATGCCCATATTGGCGCTCCATTCCATGTTGGATTGGCCGGAACACAGCCAAACTTCGCCGATAAGGATGTTTTTGAGCTGTTTTCTTTGGTGTCCATCGGTCATGGTGAGGGTAAATGGTCCACCAGCCTTTGGAGTGGGGAGTTTTGCGTGCCACAGGCCATGTGAGGTTACAGTGACGGAGAAGGATTCCTTTAGCCAATCGGCAGTTATCGTGAGCGAACTATCTGGCTCAGCCTTTCCCCAAATGGGGGCCTCACTTTGTTGCTGCAAGACCATGCCATCCGAGAATTGTGCGGGTAGCCATATCGAAAGTGGCTGTCGGACTTTTAACAAGTATAAGGTTTTCTTGATAAGTTGACGGAACATATAGGGGTGCGGCAAGGATGAACAATCATACGGCTTAAAAGGAAATAACAAACCGCTCCGAAGATACGGAATGGTTTGACAAGTTCTTTTGGAAAACGCACTTGCCTTTTAGAAAAACCGCAACCGACACCCACTTGATAGACGAATCTGAAGGAGTACGTAGAAACTGTCTGGGGATTAGGTGTACCTTTTGTTACTAAGAGGGATATCAAAGCAGAAAGTGGAACTTGTCCTCGTTTTCTAATGTTGTGTAAAAACTCAAAGAATCCCAAATAGTAAGGGAGCCTTTCTTGTGAAATACCACGATGAGGTCTTAACCAAGGTCTTAGTAAAGACCAAAACCCTTCCATTGTATTGACATGGACTTCATGCTTACCATCCCCGTCATCATCTTTTGAACATTATCAATCATACGGATTATGACCATGCCATTGCGTTGAATCGTGCCCAATATGTGTGGTTTATCGTCTTGAGCTGTACCCCGTCCTCGTTTACCTTTCAAGCGACGACGGCGAGCTTTACGCTTTTTTTTTAACAGCACTTGGTTTACCTGTATGACCTGCAATGAGGTAGAGTTCATCAAATTCTACTTCTCCTTCTAAGACCTCTTAAGGGCGTTTTTCGTAAACACCTTCCCTTAAAAGGCTGGTCATAGCATGGCAATCATTTTTGGTTATGCCTATTTCTTGAGCTATTTGTGCATTTGACAAGTTTAAACTCATCAAATACAAGCAAATAATCCATATTTTTAAAGGCTGATGATGCCCTTGAAAGATTGTATTGGTCAAATCATCAAAGTATTTTGAGCAAGTTTTACACTGGTAGCGATAACGATGTTCGCAATTGTTGTGATGTCCATGACGTTTATGCTCTTTACTTTGACAAAATGGGCAGTTTACACCCTCTGACCATCTAAGTTCTCGAACTTTTTCGTAACATAGACGGTCATCTACTATATCTTTTATTCTAAATAAATCTTGTAGTTGCATCTCTTTTTTTTACAATGATACGGCAGCAACTTGAAATCATAATTGAGCCAAAAGTTAATTCGTATAATAACATTAACTTAAAATCGCAATTTCCATAAACAAAAACTTTGTCTCCGCTCCTTCCGACGTACTAAGCATAAGTACTTAGACGTATATTCTTCTAAAAACCAGATAATAAGCGATTTATCTCTGTTCATTCTCGAAAGAAATTTTCAAGAAAGCCCCTTGTGCATTGGCATCTGTCACCACGCTTGGAAGCCCATTGATCAGGTCTAATGTTGGTTCATGGATATGACCACTAAAAGCAACGATCACATTAGGTGCGGTAGTCGCTTCTTTGTAAAACTGCATGGTCGTGTGGGAATGGCCTTTTTCGGGCCAACGTTGTCGGCGCTCTACTGTGAAACTCCGATCCGATTGCGCATTCCACGCCGGATGACCACAGCCATAGCCCACATTCCGCCCCATAGCATACAATGGGATGTGCATCATCAGAACAATGGGCTTACCCTGCCGCACTTCTTTTCGGAAAAAGGCAAGTTGCTTGGGAAGAATTTCGTAATACGAGTTATCAAAAACCACAAACCGTATCCCATTCACCTCGCGCACCTGCATCAAAGGATTTCCTCCTTGATAGAAGTGACGCAATCGTTTGTCAATCCACGTTTTACGAAGTTCATAAAGTGTGCCTTCCAGACCTTCGTAGTGCCAATCATGGTTCCCAGCCACATAAACATATGGCAAACCGACAGCCTTCAGTTGTTCATCGGCCCACGCTATTGCCGCCTCGGATGGGAAACTGAAAATATCCCCCAATAGGGCGACAAAAGCAACATTTTCTTGCTTTGCTAATGCTAAAGTTTCGGTAAAACATTGTTCTGGGTGAGTAATTGTGCCCGTTCGGAAATGTTTGGTTTGGTTATATGCCTTTGCCATGCGCCCACTGTATATTTGAAATGGCGCTCCACGCTCATCATCACGAAAAAGGTGAGTATCGGCAATAACAATCACTTTAAAAGGCGAACTTACGCTCCGATGATAAATCTTTATATTGTTTCCATCTTGGGAAAAAAAGCCCCGTTCAACACTGTTTACGGCTTGGGGATGAAGAGAAAAATCGGGTGCAGTCACAAATGCACCAGTCGCTAAAAGTGCTTCTCGTCTATTCATTATTTTGCGTGGATTTATCGTAACTTTCTGGTTAATAAAGTCATTAAGTTATCAGATATTTGCATTGATCAATACCTAAAATAAGAAAACATTCATAAAGCCAATTCACTCCTTAATAATGGTTTAGTACCTATCATTTACGTTGTATTTACGGCATTTTTTTGGTAAATGTATAAACCAAAGGGTCAAGAAAATCGGGCCTTATTTGCAAGGAAAACGATTTTACGTCGCCTTTTTCCGATTTAAATGAAACAAAAGTCCGACCAAATTCCGGGTCATTAAAGCGCACCAAAAAGCGATCATTGTTCCAGTGTTCCAATGTTCCAGAAATTCCCGGATGTGCCAAAAGATGGAGGGTCATTTTCTCCCCAGACATCACGATTTCAACTTCACCGTACCCTTCGTTTTCATAAACCCCAATAAGCGTTTCTATTGAAAAAGAGGGTTTTTTATCCGTTTTTTTTCGATTCAGTTCATTTTGCCACATGCGTGCATTTTGGGCATCTTGTTCTTTTTGTTCTTCCAAAAAATATTGGCTCCAGTCTCGATAAGGAACCTTTAGATACGCATCTATGATGTGATACATCAGGGCGGTTGGAAGCGAATTTCCCGTATCTAAATTGCTCAGGATGACCCATCCTAAATTCAGTTCAGGCATAAAACCCGTTTGGGAGATCATGCCATCTACCCCGCCGCCATGTTCAAACAACAGTTTGCCGTGGTAGTCGCGTACAAACCAACCTAAAGCATAGCCGCCCATATGTGTGGCCGGAAAGGTGGGATTGTCGTAGGGCATATAAGCTATCAGGTTGTTTGGGTAATGCGTGCGGCGGATTACATTGGGTTTAAAAATCTCCTTTCCGTCCACCTTCCCAAGCGAATCGGCTTGGAGGATAAGCCATCTTGCCATATCTCCAGCAGAAGACGTGATAGATCCTGCCGGGCCAATATTGTCTATGTTTCGATAGGGAATGGTGAGTATTTTCCCATCAACATCTATGGTATGTGGCAAGGCAACATTCTCGAAGGAAGCCAAATCTTGGTGCTTTGTTGCACTCCGAGACATGCCCAAAGGCCGAAAGATTTTCTCCGTCACCCAGTCGTCCCAGCGTAGTCCGGCTACTTGCCCAGCGATTTCACCAGCGGCCATAAATGGTACATTTTGGTATCCAAATCCAGAACGAAAGCCATAAACAGGTTTGATGTGACGATATCTTTCAAGGATTTCTGCACGAGAATAACGGCTGCCCCACGCCACCAAATCGCCATGCCAAGTTCCCAATCCAATCCGATGACAGAGTAAATCCCGAATTGTAACCAATGCCGTTGCATTTGGGTTGTTTAGGGTAAAGAGCGGCAAGTGTTTTGTGACGGGGTCTTCTAAACTCAATTTGCCTTCCGCCGCCATTTGCGAAACCATGAGCGAGGTGAATGCTTTGGTGTTTGAGCCAACCGCAAAAATGGTTTGCGCATCCACCGGTGCATTATTTCCCATTTCCCGAACGCCAAAACCATTTGCATAGACCAACTTACCATTATGAACAATGCCCAGCGCAAGACCCGGAACCTTCCATTTCTGCATGGATTCGTTCACATAGCGTTCAAGATCACCTAATCCTGAAGGCAACGCTTGGCCAAAAACCGGAAATGTCCAGAAAAAAAGGAAAAATCCTAAGAGATAAGATTTGCGTGAAACGGTTTTCATAAAACAAAGAGGCTAACGTGAAGGCCAAAGACTTCCTAAGTTAACCTCTTTTGCAGCCATAAAAAAGACGTTACACAAATCTAAGAACTACAGATGAGTCAAATGAACAATATTTCGGAGGTGCAAGGTGTCGTTTAGGATTTCTGCATGGAATTTTTTGCCGTCGAAGGTCAAGACATTCAAAGAGGTATTGGTATGTTTGATCATCTCCATTCGTGCGAGGCCATATTCCGACAGGATGCTTGCCAGAAGCACCCTGAGAAAGCGGCCATGTGTTACAACTAATACCGACTCGTCCATGTGTTGTGACACGATATTCATCAAGGCGCGTTTTGCCCGTTTTTCAAGTTCAAAGGCCGACTCCCCGCCTTCTATTTTGGCCTCGAATTGCCCCTTTTGCCAAGCGTGACGTAATTCATCGAATGTTTTTTTCTGCGATTCGTTGGGTTGTTTGCCTTCACAAATGCCCCAAGAGATTTCCTCCAAGTCTATCATTTTTCTTGGGCTTAGGTATGGGTGCGATCGGGCTACCGTCTCGGCGGTTTGGGCAGCTCGTATAAGTGGGCTACAATAAATCGCATCCAAAAATACATTGGAGAGCCGTTCGCGCAAAGCTTCTGCCTGAAGTAGGCCGTTTTCGTTCAAAGGTGCATTAACCCCTCTCCCCTGCACAATGCCAGCACGGTTTAAATCTGTTTCACCATGCCGTGTTAAATAAATTGTCGTCATAAACCACAAAATCCTCAGTTCTTATACGTAAGATTAGCGTTTAGTATTTTTTGGAAATTAATTATTACGATCGAAAACTTGTTGGTTTGCTGTTACATCCACCTTTTCTGATCTTGCGATTTTATGGATGAGGGCCTGCAAGAGGAAATCGGGGCGAGACATTCCAAATTTCTTTTCCCAATAACTTTCCAACCAATTGGACATAATCTTGTTCAACAACTCGAATCGTAGGATCACATAGCCAATTACACCCATCAAAATCCCTTCAATTGTGCCTATTTGGTTTGTGAGGCGATACCAATTTGCCAGAGCGAGCCAAGCCAAGACATTCACCAAAAGCGTTAGGCCGTTTTTTCCGATAGCCGTAAGATTTCGGGACAATGCAACACTTATTTTGGGTGAAGCGAACAGTTCCCAGAGCAGCCAAGTCAATAGTGCCAAGGCCAAAGAAAGCGGATAGATCGGAACGAGTATCAACAACACGGGCAAGAGCCAAAGCCCAATGGTAGAACCGGTTTTATACCATGCGGTCGTCAGTTTGACCACTTCTTCTAATGGCATTTTATTAAATGCTGCTCCAAATTGGTCCTTTAGGGCTTTTTCGGTGGTAGTGAATTGCGTCCCTGTGGCCGGAGCATAGATGCCACGGGGCGTATCTACATAGGTCGCATGTGCCAAATGGTCTAAAGTAGATGTACCCGATTTAAATGGTAGTTCACTCATTTTTATGGTCATTAGCCTTTCGGAAAAATGGATTCACGTTTGAGCCGGACTTGGATTTGCGGATTTTGCATCCCAGCGGCGCTCAAAACGGGCACTAATATACGACGAATTGCCTTCACCGTGTTTTCCGAAGCCTTGCTCTCAGCTTTTATCAAACGCTCTTCACCAATTTGGCGCATCTCTGCTGGAATACTTTTGATGGCACGGTGTTCAAGGTGCTTGCCGCTAAAGGCTTGGAAGCGTGCCCAGCCCAATTTGGTTTGTATGTCCATCTTCGCGAGTTCGGGTTCTACCGAAAACACGCCAACGGGTGGGATATAGACCGTAATGTTTTGTCCATTAATCTCTATATCGTCTGCACGGAGTTGGCCAATCGGGAAGCCATAAGTTACCCTGCCGGGAACACGTACTTGCACTTCGGTTGTGCCCATGGGAATACCCCAAAGTGTTTTCTCGTCCACAATCTTCTTGGTTACTTCCATACCCAAATAACCTGTCACCAAATAGGTGGTGTCTGCCTCAACTTGTAGCGTACTCACCACCACCTCCCGCAGTTGTTGGTTGTTTAACCCAAAAGAAAACCCGCGAATAGACCAGCCCACAAACAAACCAATAATTAGCAGCAAAATGGCCACGATGGCAAGCGCAATGTAACGACCTTTTAAAAACATGGAATTAGAATCAAGTTTGGGGTTTAAATTAAATCATTATGTGCTTAATTGATGTCGTCTCGAACAATGAAGTAAGAAAGTCGGCGATTAATAATCCGGCTTATTCGAACATGAAGACCTTTTGGCGTTTCGATCGTTGGAGCGACCGTACCATCGGATTTGTCTGCGGCAATAACATAAAAGGGAACGTATGCCTTAAACCCATCAGATTGTTCTGCTGCGTTGTACTCGGAAACGGGAACCCGATAGACCACTTCTACTTGCGGAGGGTTAAACTGAACTCGGCTTACATTGGGCGGTAATTGGGTTACTTGTACCCGAAGGATTCTGGAGGACTCCGTAAATTGCTCAACGGGTAGTACAAAATTGGTTTGTTTGATGTTTGGACTTACGAGACCGGCCAAAGTGTCGGAAACCAGCACCATTTCATTAATCGAAGACCGGATGTTTTTGTACGTCTGTTCTTCGATTGGCCAACTGCGGAGGCTTCTCAAAATCCGTTCTGGCCCCGTAACCATTACTTGTGCAGGTTCAAAGGCGGGCTTTCGAATGGCCTCGTAAGTGGCGCTATAGTCCAAAGTCCCACGAAATTGCAAGGGAAGTTGTTTGCTGGTTTTTCGGTCTAACTCAAGCAAGGTTTGTGCAGGGGTGATCTTCACAATTTCAACACCTAAAGGAAACTGGCGCGGCTGGATGAGTTTTTGAAAATCAATTCGGCGCGAGCTTCCGTTTTTTTTGAGGTCAACATAAATGGGCGGCGGTTGCTGCGAAAGTTGCAACAATTGCCAGCCAATGCCCGAAACCTCCACCTTCACTTCATTCGGAAAAGCATTTAGCGGTACAAAGCCTTCCGGCATCTTCTCCAAAAAAACCGGCAAAGACACCTCGTAGCTATAGGATTTTCTCATGTTCAACGTAAACCAGAGTAACAGCGAAATCACCAATGCAACAAACATCATAAACCATTGGCTCACTTGTTCTGAATCTGGTCTATTTTGGTTAAACTGCGAAACAATGCGTTCGCTAATCAATTCGAGGGTCGTTTTTTTCCGGGGCATGGCTGCTTAGATATAGGGGCGAAACCCATTTTTTGCCGAGAACATCCAATCTGGCTATAAAGTACGTTCTTTCCGACCAATTCCAAGTTCAGAATTGTAAAATGAATGCGGATTGATCCGACGGAGTGCTTGCTGTGCTTCTTACATTTTTGGTTGTACTTCCTGAAAAATTGTATCTTCAGAGTTCAAACCAAACATTTCTTTCATGAAAAAACCACTTTTTGCTTTCATTATCCTGCTGTTTTTATTTGCTTTAAGTGCGTGTAAGCCAGAGAAGAGCACCACTGCCGAACTTCCGAAAAATTGGGAACACATGGCGGCGGCGGCAAAGGGGAGTACGGTTCGGATGTTTATGTGGACTGGCGACCCCTACATCAATCGCTATATGCAGGATTATGTAGTCCCAGCCGTCAAAACACAATTTGGGATAGACCTACAGATCAGTTCTGGGCAGGGAAATCAGTTGGTTTCCATGATGGCGACCGAGCTTGAGGCCGGACAAGAAACCTCTTCTGCGGATATGATGTGGATCAATGGCGAGACCTTTTACCAACTTCGCCAACTAAACGCCCTATATGGCCCTTTTCTGGATCGTCTGCCCAATAGCAAACTCCTTAACTTGGACAGTCCTTTTATCAACACGGACTTCCAACAGAAAGTGGATGGTTTTGAAGCGCCCTGGGGGAATGTGCAAATGACCTTTATCTACGATACCACGCGCGTACAGCAACCACCGCAGAACCGTATAGCACTTGCCGAATGGATAAAGGCACATCCCGGACGTTTCACACTTGATACCCAATTTGCCGGACTCACTTTCCTAAAAGGTTTGCTGATTGATCTTGCCGGTGATAAAAACGCCCTAAATGGCCCCTTTAATGAAGCCTTATACCAAAAATACAGCAAAGAACTTTGGCAGTATCTGACCCAACTACGCCCTTATTTCTGGCGTAATGGAACAACTTATCCAGAGGGCGTAGCACAACTACACCAACTTTTTGCAAACCGAGAAATAGACTTTACCATGAGCAATAACGATGGCGAAGTGGACAATAAAGTATTACAAGGACTTTTCCCACCCACAGCAAGGGCCTATGTCTGGGAAATTGGAACCATACAAAACAGCCATTTTTTAGGGATTTCGGCCAAGTCTGGTAACAAAGCTGCTGCAATGGTCGTTATCAATTTTTTGCTCTCGCCAGCGGCGCAACGTAAGAAAATGGAACCCCAAGTTTGGGGAGATGGAACGGTTTTAGACCTTGCTAAACTCGGCCCCAAAGATCGGGAAGCCTTCTCCCAAATCCCCGGACGAAAGTTTGCACCAGACCGCATCACCATCCAAGACCGTGCGTTGATGGAGCTTGCACCAGCATATATGATCCGACTTGCTGCCGACTTCCGAACGTATATGATTGAAGGGAAGACACCATGAGCCGTTTTGTCGGGCGGATGGGATTGGCGCTTTTTGTATTGGGAGCCGTTTTTCCCATTTTATTCAGCATTATTTATGCACTTTTATACAGCGTTGGCTTAATGGGCTTTGGAGCTACAGGCTTTACGACAGCGTATTGGATCAAGTTATTTTCGCAAAGTCAAGTGGCCGAGTCCTTTCTCTTTAGTGCTTATATTTCCATAACTTGCTCCTTATTAAGTTGGTTGATTGCCATAGCATTGTTCGAGGGCTTTGGCGATTTTTGGTTGCGTAGTTCTTGGACAACTTTTTGGTTCTTACCTCTCACCCTTCCAGCAATGGTGTCGGGTTTTTTGGTACTTCAGTTGCTTTCTGGTGGCGGTTGGTTGGCGAGGGTTGCGTATCACTTTGGATGGATTTCTGTACCACAAGATTTTCCGATTTGGACAAATGATCCATATGGTATAGGTATTATTGTAGCCCATTTGCTTACAGGTATTCCTTTTTTTCTATTGCTTTTTCGCTCCATTTGGAAAGAAGCCCATCTTGCGGCATTTGATGTATTGGCGGCTTCACTTGGCGCACACAAGTGGCAAATACGTTGGCGGGTTCACATGCCTATTTTGTACAATCGGTCTAAAGGAAATGTCCTTTTGTATGTTTTAGCCGTTTTTGGAGCCTATGACATTCCGCTTTTGGTTGGATCACAAGCCCCACAAATGATCTCGGTGTTGGCTTTGCGCAAGTACGAACGCTTTGATCTGACCGAAAAGCCGGAGGCGTTCATTATTGCGCTTCTTTATACGCTCCTTGTTTGTCTCATTATCCTTTGGAAACCGAGCAATGAAGAAAATCTTTAAGACACTCGGCATTGTGGCATTTGTGCTGGGAATGCTCTTCCCGTTTGCCTTTTTGGGATACTGGGCTTTGGGCGAGGGCTGGCGCTTTCCGCAACTATGGCCGGATCGTTGGTACACCACAGCCTTCCAGTCTTTTTTTTCGGGGAAGTTTTTGCAAAGTTTTTTACTTTCGATGGCAATTTCACTGACCGTTGCCGTTTTTGCGACGGCTTTGGGCTACATCACGGCACAATATGTGGCTTACCATCGGCAGCGAAAATGGCTTTTGCGGATTGCTTATTTGCCCTTTGTCGCTTCGCCCGTCATTTTGGCCACTTGCTTGCTCTTTTTATGGATAAAACTCCGGCTGGCCGGGACTCTTTTTGGCGTTGTACTGGCACAATGGATGTTTGCATTTTCCTTTGCCATCATTTTCTTCGTGCCTTTTTGGTCGCCAACCATCCGAGCTACCGAGGAATTGGTTTATACTTTGGGCGGAACTGCTCGGCAAGCCCTGCAAAAGGTTTTGTTTCCGATGTCAGTCTCTTCGCTTCGGATTTGCTTTTTCCAAACCTTTTTAATGTCTTGGGTGCAATATGGCGTCACGTTGATGGTGGGTGGTGGAAAGGTGCAAACCCTGCCCGTTTTGGTCTATTTTTATGTAAATGAGGCCAATATAACCTTTGCGGCAATGGCCTCCTTGCTCCTTACCTTGCCTCCACTGCTCTTACTGGCTTTTAATAAGCAATACCTTTGGAATACACATGGATGATCAAACCTTTCTAATAGTGGAGAACCTTTCAAAGTCCTTTGGAAACGAGCAAGTCCTCAAAAATATCTCGTTTACGCTGGAAAAAAATGCACTGATGGCCATTCTGGGGCGTTCTGGAAGTGGCAAAACCACCCTCCTAAAGTGTTTGGCCGGACTGGATTCACCCGGTTTTGGCGATGTTCTTCTGTCAGAACAGCCGATAAACAAACTTCCACCCCAATCGCGTGGCGTGGTTTATTTATTCCAAGAACCTTTGTTGTTCCCCCACCTGAATGTCTATGAGAACCTTGCCTTTGGGTTAAGACTTAGAAAAACAACAGATTCCGTCATCAAAAAAGAAGTCGGAGAAATGTTAGCACAGTTGGATCTTACCGATCATGCAAAAAAAGCGCCCCACCAATTATCCGGTGGACAACGACAACGGGTATCTTTTGGTCGCGCCCTGATGATCAAACCCCGTTTATTGCTTCTAGATGAACCTTTTGCCAGTTTAGATGTGGATCTGAAAGCACAAATGCAAGCGTTGTTTTTAAAACTTGCCCGAAGTTATGACATAACCTCAATCTGGGTGACGCACGACTTAAAAGAGGCGCTTATCATGGGAACAAGTTTTGGGTTTATGCAAAATGGCCATCTGCGGCTTTATGCGTCAGGTATTGACTTTGTTGCGGACACACAAACAGGTGTTCAAAGCGAAATAATTTTTTGGAAAGGAATTCTTGACCAAGAAAAGTGACGCAAGCTAAATCCTTTTCCCATTGTTTTTCTTTATAAAATCCCGTAGCTTCAATATACCCACAGCCATCACTAAAACGTCCTAATCCTAAAATGATGGGCGTTCATTTTTTCAAAAAGATCAACATTAAGAAACATGGGATTCTTTGACAAAGTCAAGAAATTTCTTGGCGTGAACACGATTGAGGTTACAATCGAGGCCCAACCCACCTTTTCCGTTACTGATCAAAAAGTGTCTGGCGTCATTACCTTAACGGGCATCTCCGACCAAGTGATCAAATCCGTTGTCCTTGAATTTTATCGAGAATACGAGATCCAGGATCGCGATTCGGAAGGGAATACAAGTAGCCATACAAAAACATCCAAGATGGGTAAATGCTACGTGGAGGCCCCAAGTACAATTCAGAAGGATGAGGTCCTTAAACTCAACTTCGATCTGCCGTTCTTCTACGAAAAAACCTTCACTGAGCGCATGAAAGCGAAAGATGGAATTGTCGGTGGCATTTTCAAACGGGCTGAAGATGGCTTTTTAAGCGACCAATACATCATTGAGGTTGTGGTGGACTTGGCAGAAGTATCCTTGGATCCTTCCGCAAAAACAACTGTAAAACGGGTCTAACGTATTTATTTTTTGTCGTTAAAAAGCTCTTCCTTCTGCTGGATGGGCTTTTTTTCATCTGTAATACAACATAAATTTTGGATTTTAAGTTCTTGTTATTAAACGTATTAGCCCCATGAATTGAGCAAATTTCCTTCAATTAAGCAACCCATGAATTTCTATGTCATCTTCGCTTGACAGGACGACCCATAGAAGTTCCGCCAGAGCAAAGACGACACCCCGCCACAAAGGAAGTGACGCCAAATGGTGTCTAATTCCACGAAAAGTTGGACAGTGTATCGCAACGTCTCCCATCTGGGAGGAGAGGAGAACACCAAAACAGCAACGCCGTCCTTCAGCGCAGAGATGAGGCACAAAAACCAGTAATTCCGTCCTTCAGCGCGGTGAAATCGACAACCCTAAACACAAACTCCGTCCTTTATGGCGGAGATGAAAACACCAAATAACACTAAATTCATCCTTTAGGACGGTGAGAACGACACCCAAACTTCAGAGGGCTTCAGCCCTAAAAGATCACATAGTCTATATGCCCCGTGTATTGGAAATTGATTTCAATTATGATGTCAGAGTTGTGTAAAAAGTGTTATCGCTTATTTTCTCTTAAGAAAGGCTTATTACACAATCCCGATGCCGTGCATTCAGAAATCGTTTTCTAAATGCAATAACTTGGTAGCCTTACTTGATTTGAGCGTCCATAGCTTGATTAACCGATAACCCACGTTAAAATAAAACAATGCCTCATCAACACGAAACCAAAACGTCTATCGCCGTCATACTGGGAAGTTCATTCCAAACCAACACATTCTGCGAATGGGACTTGGAAGAAACTCTTTTTGAAACCCCTTTTGGGATGGCGGTTTTGCACCGCGTTTTGGGACTTGGGCGGGACGCTTGGGTGCTTTTCCGGCATGGCGCACCACACCGCTTGTTACCCAATCAGATCAATTACCGAGCGAATGCGTATGCACTAAAAATGGTTCAGTGTAATGCCCTCTTGGTCACCAGTTCGGTGGGTGTATTAACCGCCAACCTTCCTTTGTATAACCTCTTGATCTTAAATGACTTAATTTATCCCGAAAACCGCTTGCCCAATGGAGAAACCTGCACCATGTACCCCAATCCATCAACCGATCATGGACATTTGGTTTTAAACGAAGGGCTTTTTTCAACTGCCCTAAAAGCGCAACTTCGCGCCTCATTTGCTCTGCTACAAGCTCCCATTCCCGATGAAGTTGTGTTTGCCTATGCGGGTGGTCCACGTACCAAAACACCGGCTGAAAATCGCTATTGGGCAAAAATGGGTGCAGAAGTCAACTCCATGACCTTGGCCCCAGAAGTGGTTTTGGCGAATGAGTTGGAAATTCCCTGTGCCGGCTTGGTGGTGGGGCACAAATACTCCATTCCCGGAATGCGTAGCCCCGAAAATGACTCCATTCAAGATACTTTAGATACTGCACGTGAGCGTCTTGAGCAGGTTATCCGGCTGTTTTTAATAGAAGCCCAACCCGTAGCGTTTGGCAATCATATTTTCAGATTCTAATGCAAAAGTGCAAAGAATTTCGTCAATAAAGTAGCCCAATAATAATGCAAGCCCAAACCACAGCCTTTGCTCCTCTGAAGTTAGAAGAAGCCCAATATTTGTTTCCAGAAATACAGGTTCCTCCACATTGGGAGGCTTTATCGGGCGGACAACTCAACTTCGTTTGGCGCTGGGGTGTATTTCCAAACTCGGTAATTGTTAAACAAAGTCCGCCGTTTATTGCCCATATCCCGCAAATCACATTAGATCCGAGTCGCCACCACTTCGAGTATAACGCATTATCATATTTACACACAAACACACCGACTTTTCTACAGACTTTTACAACAAAAATCCCAAAACTTTTAGGCCAAGATCCCCAACGTCATGTTTTGATTATAGAAGATTTTGGTGCATGTGACGCATTGGATAAAGCCATAACAAACAATGATTTTAGTATAGCAAAAGCCAAGGATTTAGGGCGTTTTATCCAAAACCTCCATCTACAAACCCAAGGTGATGAAGCCCTGGCACGCGACCATGATCATAAAAATGTACAGGCGACAAGACTTGAAGTACAATACCAACGTATCGGCAAACAAGCCATTGCACTCGCGCTTCCTTTTGCTGCAGAAATTCAACAGGCAGCCTTAGAGGTCGGACACTGCTTTTTAGAAAAAGGCAAATGCCTCATCATGGGTGATTTGTGGCCTGCTTCTATTTTGGATACAAGGCACGGCTTTGCCTTGATTGATTGGGAACTTTCCCATTACGGCCAACCAGCGCAAGACATCGGACACCTTGCCGCTCATTGCTGGATGCTCGCACATCGAACAGAAAACCCTCAATCCTATGTAAGCATCAAACAGTTTTGGCATCATTTTGTAGAGCAATACCTTCATCAAAACACCTACTTCGGCGATGAGCAAGCCATTTTGGCCAGCCAACACATGGGGGCCGAAATATTAGCACGTACCATTGGGGCGTTTCAGGCGGGCTATTTATACGATGGCCTTCCGGCCTCGCACCCCGCTATGACTTCAGCCATTTCGGTGGCCACAGACCATTTATTGAATCCAATTCCATTTTTTTTACGGATGGACATTATGGGTTCTAAATAGTTGCTATTAAATGAATTAGGTTTTGAAATTGGTCTAATTTATACAACTTCACCTTCGGCAACGATCTTTTCAGTATCCTTTAAAATTGGATTTCTATTATGATGTCGCCCCGATATAGCTAAGTACCGATTACTCATTACACACGGCTAAAGCCGATGGTAGTGGCCAGTTACACCAACCCCACTCTAAAGCGGGGATTAACTTTAGTTCAATAGCATGTAGCAAGAAAACCCGAAATATAATCGAAACCATACTTGCGCTTTCCGAATGTCAACATTTGCAACATCGCCAGCGCATAACCGAAGCCCACGTCTTTAGAATCCATCAATTTCCCATAATGAGCCAAGCCGGGCCAAACAAATTTTCAAAAATAACGGACACTTTTATATATTACGGCTTGATTCCAGCAAAAAATCCTACAAAAAAATGAAAAAACTGCTTTGGCTCCTCTTGTTTTTACCGCTTACGGTACTTGCTCAGGCGGACATCCCGCTTATCCGAACCGATTTTACTGCCGCAGCGTTTACCGAACGTCGTGATAAGATCATTCAAAATATTGGCAGTGAAGGTATTGCCATCCTGAAAGGTGCGCCCAGTCCACGCGGATTTACCCGGTTCCGTCAAACCAATGAATTTTATTACCTTAGCGGTATAGAAGTGCCCCATGCCATTTTGGTTATGGACGGCAATACCAAGCAATCCTTCCTATTTTTACCTAACCGAAATGAGGCAAGGGAGCGGAGTGAAGGTAAAATGCTCTCGGCAGAAGACGCCGATATGCTGCGAGATACGCGGGAATTTGATGGCGTTTACAGTACCGACCTATTTGCCGAGTGGTTGGGACGTGCGGCAAGACGTGGCAAACCTTATACCCTTTGGACGCCTTTCCAGCCGGCGGAAGGTTTTGCAGAAAGCCGAGACATGGGCTTACGTGTTAATGCAGACCTCTTTTCAGATCCGTGGGATGGCCGTCCAAGTGCGGAAGGGAGGTTTATATCGTTACTAAAGGAGCGCTTCCCCATGTTTGAACTTCGGGACTTGAACCCCATGATGGACGATATGCGCCTCATAAAAAGTCCGGCAGAATTGGAATTGATCAAAAAGTCCACTTATCTCAGCGGCCTTGCATTGATGGAGAGCATGAGGTCCGTACAGCCAGAGATGAAAGAATTGGAATTAGATGCGATTGCCAAGTTCATTTTTTATCGTGAAGGTGCAATTGGCGATGCCTATTACTCATTGGTTGCCAGTGGTCATAATGCCTTTTTCCCGCATTATAATGCAGGCCAACGGACGATGAAATCAGGCGATTTCTTACTGATGGACTATGCGCCAGACTACGGCTATTATATGAGTGATGTGACCCGAATGTTTCCCGTGAATGGCAAATTTAGCCCTTGGCAGCGGGAACTTTATGGGTTTTACTTGGGGTGTTATAAGGCCATTCTCAAAAACATCAAACCCGAAGAAACAGCAAGCCAAATTCGCGCCAAGGCAGTAGTCGAGATGGAAGCCTTACTTGAAAAAACCAAATTTTCCAAACCTGAATATGAAAAGGGCGCACGTAGTTTTGTGTTCAGTTATCGGGCGGGATCGTTTAACATGTTCACCACATTAGGTCATGGTGTTGGCATGGCTACGCATGATGTTGGGAGCTATAATGGCCCCTTAAAACCCGGAATGGTCTTTACAATAGAACCCGCCTTGCGCGTGCCCGAAGAAATGATCTACATCCGTCTCGAAGACATGATTGTGGTGACGGAAACGGGCATAGATGTCTTATCGGATTTTGTGCCAATGGAGATTGACGAAATCGAACGATTGATGGCAGAGCCGGGGATTTTACAAACCTATACTCGGACAACAGCGGGCATCAAGCGATAAATTGCATGAAAGCTCCGATTATTCAAGTCATTGTTGGCCCAACCGCAGTAGGAAAAACGGCTTATGCCATCGAAGTTGCCCTTAAAAACAACGGAGAAGTGGTTTCGGCGGACAGTCGTCAAGTTTTTAAGGAGTTAAATATTGGGACGGCAAAACCAAGTCGCGAAGAATTGGCTGCCGTCCCCCATCATTTTATTGATGAAAAGAGTCTTGTAGAATCCTTTTCGGCGGGTATTTTTGCCGAAGAAGCAAATGTGCGGTTAACGGAAATTATAGCACGCGGGAAAAATCCGATTCTTTGTGGCGGCTCTACTTTGTACGTTCAAGCTTTGGTGCAGGGATTGGCCGAGGTTCCAGCGGTTAATCCCGAAGTACGCACCAACCTGATGGCCGAGCTTGAAGAACGTGGACATTTGGCGCTGTATGAAGAGTTACAACAAGCCGATCCCGTTTTTGCTCAATCCTTAGACCCAACCAAAAGCCAACGTCTCCTCCGTGGTCTTGAGGTTTTTCGTGGGACTGGCAAACCAATATCTTATTTCCACCAACGGCAAACAAAGCCAACGTTTGAATTTGAGGTCACGGTTTTGACAAGAAACCGTGCCGTTTTGTATGAACGCATCAATCAGCGTGTAGAGGTTATGCTAAAGGACGGTCTATTAGAGGAAGTGCAAGGACTTTTAGTGGCGGGTTATAGTCCAGAAATTAATGCCCTAAAAACCATTGGGTATCAAGAGCCGATTTCTTATCTCGCAGGAGAAATGAGTTACGAACGGATGGTAATACTCCTTAAGCAAAATACCCGCCATTATGCAAAACGGCAAATCACTTGGTTTAAACGTTTCTCCCACCATAAAACGTTAGATGAGCAAAATAATTCTGCATAATTAATCCGCTTTGTCAGCATTGTTTCTTAAACTTCATTCTTAGAATTTTCTCTTTTTTATACCCATATAACTGTATCATGATGTTGACAATTTCGCGACTTACAAAGAACAACATTCATCGTTCAAATAAGATAATTTTGAAAACAGAAGATGCGGTACTATATTTTGACATCCGCAAATAAACCCGAAACATCATGAACAGCACAAACTATACGGGCAAGTGGCCTTTGTTCTTCTTGCTCATCTTGGTTTCCATTGCAGCCTTCTGGTACTTTCGTGGTCCAAAAGACGATCCTTCCGAAAAAAATACCGACCCCTCAACGACTTCATCGGGTGTAACCCTTGACCAAATCCGACAAAGAGGCGTTCTAAAGGTAGGAATGGAGCCAGAGTCACCACCTATGTATTTTGAAGAAGATGGTCGGAAACAAGGGTTTGACATGGAAGTCATTGAAAGCCTCGCAGGGCGTATGGGCGTGGATAAAGTGGAGGTTGTGGAAGCCTTATATGACTATCTACCGGATTTGGCTAAAAGTGGGAAAGTAGATGTTTTTCTAAGTGGCTATATTCCCGATGACAGTATCGAAGGGGTGGATTGGTCGGATGGCTACTTAGAGTTTGGTTTTTGCCTTATCACCAAAAAAGGGAGCGGTATTCAAAATATCCGTCAGTTAAAAGGGAAAAGAATTGGGATTTACGACGATCCAGCAGCCGAAGTTTGGGTTAAAGAGAATATTGCTGGCATTGCTGGACTCTAAAAATATCAGGGCGTTGGTTGGATGCGTAATTTGGACAATGGGAGTGTGGATGCCGTGATTTATGACTACCCCTTTGCAGCCAAGGAAGTCTTGGAATTTCCCGATTTACGGATTGTAGAACTCAACCTAAACATCACACAATATGCCATTGGGATGGCAAAAGGTAGTACCGAATTAAAGAACACCCTTAACAAACTATTGCCCTCCTTTCTCACTTCTGCTTCGTATGAACGAATTGTGAAGGCTTATTTGGCAAGTGAAGCGGTTGAAGTGGAAGACCTGCCTGCCAGTGCCAAGACCTACTTGGTTAAAAGCGGTGACACCTTACGCCAAATTGCACAAAAAGAATTGGGAGACGCCCAAAAATGGAAGGTAATTTGGGAATTAAACAAAAAACGCTTGCCCAATCCAAACCTGATCGGAACCGGACTTTCGCTTCAAATGCCGTAGGTAAATTGGGATTTCTTACAGGTTTTCATTATATAAGAGGGGTCGCGGCCTTGTGGGTGGTTTTTTTTCACCTTAAACTCTACTTGTTCCCAGAACATAATGAAATCTGGCTTAAACCCATTCAGCGCGGTTATCTTTTGGTGGATCTTTTTTTTGTGCTAAGTGGTTTTTTAATGGCCTATTTATATGGTTCATTCTTTGAGAATACCTTAAATAAAAAAGCTATTGGCACATTTTTAAAAGCCAGAATCGCCCGAATTTATCCGCTGCATTTTTTTACTTTTTTGCTCTTATTTTCTTGGTATTGCTTCAATGTTTTTATACTTGGCAAACCAAGAGAATATGGACGCATTTACGAAGAAAGTGCCGTTTTATCTCAGTTGTTCTTGGTTCAGGCTTGGGGAATCCATTCAGGAAATACATGGAATATTCCGGCGTGGTCAATCAGTACAGAATGGGCGGCCTACTTGGTTTTTCCTTTTTGGTGGCGGTTCTGGTCAAAAATGGGCGTGCGTGGAGCATTTTTCTTCCTCCCTATGGCGCTTTTGGGGTATTTCATTTTGGAAATATTCCATACTAAACAAAATTTGGATATTACCTTTGATTGGGCTTTGCTTCGGTGCTTTTTGGGTTTTGGATGCGGTATGGCACTTTTTGTAATAACACCAACAATAGTTACTTTTTTTGAAAAACAAAGCCTTCTGAAAGCACTAAATAGTTTGACTTTACTTGTGGTAACCTGTCTGGTAATGGTATTTTCATCCAATGACACAAGTGTTGTTGCACTCTGGCCTATCTGGGTGTTTTATTCATTTTGGAAAAGTGACTTGTATCCAGCGGGCTTGCAAAAAACCTTACATTTTTTAGGCAATATTTCTTTCTCGCTCTATTTGATTCATTTACCATTGCTGTATTTGGTTCCTCAAGCCCTAAATATGGGCGACCCAATCAATTTGCCAGAATATACACGGCTAAGTATTTCCTTTGTTTTTTTGGTGACAACTTTGGCGCTTTCACAGCTCACCTATCACAAGATTGAGCAGCCTATGCGGTCATGGTTGCGAAAAAAATTAGGCTTATCGGCGGCACCTTCTTTTACATAAAAAAAGAAATGCTTATTTTGCCTTAATACATCCTTCATCCTAACTTCTTACCCCTCTTTGCTATGAAAAAATCCACTGGCCATACCCCACTTTTTTCCTCTTTGCGGCGTGCCATGAGGCTTGCTCGTGTGACAAACCACAAAAATGCCCCCTCCGCAGACGAAATCCTTGATCTCTATAACGAAGAACAGGCAAAGCGTTTCTTTTCGCGTCGTGAATTTCTGGCACTTGGAGCCGGAGCTGCTACTTTAGGCTTATCAGGATGTTTGCCTGAACCCACTAACAAACCCGAAAACCCCAAGAAAGTATCGGAAGTGGCAAAAATTGCCATTGTTGGGGCTGGCATAGCGGGGCTTCATGCGGCCTATGTCTTGCAAAAGGCCGGGGTTCAGTCAACGGTTTTCGAGGGAAGTGGTCGTGTAGGTGGACGGATGTTCACCGGAATGGACGTTGTTGCACCGGGGCTTTATGCAGAGTTGGGTGGTGAATTTGTGGACTCTGGGCATGAGGACATGATTAACCTTTGTAATGAATTTGGCCTAAAACTCAATGACCGCTTAGACCCAAAAGGCGAAGGAAAGTACAAAAATGCCTATTTCTTTGAGGGACGGCATTATACCGAACAAGAGGTGATTAAAGCCTTCCAGCCCATTGCCACACGCATGGATGTGGACATCAACAAATTGAGCGAATATTTTACTTACAACAGTTTTTCGCCAGAAGACCAA
The DNA here is from genome assembly GCA_017303715.1 of Rhodothermia bacterium. GTDB lineage: Bacteria > Bacteroidota > Rhodothermia > Rhodothermales > UBA2364 > UBA2364. The sequence continues at coordinate 31,960 of JAFLBZ010000043.1, forward strand.
CGGTTAGACCGGATGTCCATCGCCACCTATTTGGACAGTATTGGGGTTTCTGGGTGGTTTAGGAAGTTATTAGATGTGGCGTGGGTAACGGAATTTGGGCGCGAAACCCAAGAACAAACTGCGCTTAATTTGCTCTGGCTCATCAGTACCGATACTTCAGAAGGCTTTAGTATTTTTGGCGAAAGCGATGAACAATTCAAAATTGAAGGCGGTAGCGAGCAACTCACACGCGCACTTTACAAAAAACTACAAGCACAAATCAAAATTTCTCACAAATTAGAAGCCATTCGTGCAGGAAAAAATGGCGGTTATACCCTTTCTTTTGCTTCAGGAGGCGGAACCAAGGATGTTGAGACGGAAATGGTCATACTGACCCTTCCCTTTACCCTGCTCCGCGAGGTGGACATTCAGGTTCCCTTGCCTGAGGTGAAGAAAAAAGCGATCAAAGAATTGGGATATGGCACAAATGCCAAGTTGTATGTTGGGTTTAAAGACCGCATTTGGCACGCCAAAAACTATTCGGGGGAAGCCTTCACGGACGAAGGATTCCAGCTTTCTTGGGACAACTCCGCTTTTCAGCCCGGCCCAGCTGGTGGATTAACCTTATTCTCAGGGGGGACAAGTGGCGTTGTTGTGGGCAATGGAACACCGGAAAGCCATGTAAATAACTTTATGAGTGGCGTAGAAAAGGCTTTTCCGGGCGCAAGTGCAGCAAGAAATGGACAAACAGCCCGCTTCCATTGGCCAACCTACGAATGGGCTAAAATGTCCTATGCCTGTTATCTGCCGGGACAATACACCACCATTGCCGGCGCTGAATTCGAGCCAGTCGGCAACCTGTTTTTTGCAGGCGAACATACCAGTTTAGACTATCAAGGCTATATGAATGGCGGCGCCGAAACAGGACGACGTGCCGCAGAGGGTATTTTAGAAAAGTTGGGCATCAAAAAAGCAGAAAACGCATAGCTCTCACCTCAACCAAGATTAATGTAAAGGCTACATTAACCCAAACGCCCCAATCCTTTTCAGCATTGGGGCGTTTTCTGTTACATGTTGCAAGATTATTTGTTGGGATCAAAGATTCTTTCAATCCGAACGAGGGAATCTTGATAATGTAAACGGGTCAACTCGTCGCGTGTTTTCGGAAGTGCCGCACGTAGTTGGGCTTGTAGTTTTTGCAATTCGCCACGTACCAAAGCCCTTACATCCGACTGGCTCGCGTTTACACCAATTCCAAACAATTTGGCCGGATTGAATGTCGCAGAAGGCGTAAATGCAGGAACTGTATTGGTATTCATAAGTGCATCCGCACGGTCTAAATAGCCGCGCTGGAGGTTACGGCGATAGGCATCCACCGCTCCACCCGAAGCCGCCTCCGTCCAAACCCCATTACGTAAATCTGTGAGCATTTGGAGTGCGGTGTATTGTCCGCCGGATTCGCCCAATGCACTTGCTTCGATCAAGCGTCCAATCCGTGAGATTTCCATCACTTGGTTCAGAACGCCAACTTGCGTGCTGCGAACGCGCTCCATCATACCCGTGCCTTCAAAACGGCGTATGACGTTCGGGTCTATCATCCACGTTGGGGTCTTAAAGCACTGGTCAATCAAGAATTGCATGGCACGCTTTTGTTTTTCAGCCGGAACCATGGTATAAACAACACCGGCCTGATCCATCGTTTTGTAGTGTTCATACACCCCACCAATGTTGTTCAAAACGTGGCCCATATATCGGCGGTATTGTCCCACCACTTGGCCATAAAGTTCCTCTAAGTCCTTGTAATCCTTAGCAGTTTCCATCGTCCAATTCTGAAGATTAGGCAAGATTCGTTTTAGGTTGCGAATACCATAATCACTGGCTCGCATGGCATCATCGCCCAAATCCTCTGTTTGCGAGGAAGGATCGAAGCCACCTTGCTTGCCAAAGCGGTACATGGGGTTGTTCTCCTTTTCCCGAATCCAAGCATTTAGGGTTGGGCGTTCTTCCTCTGGCGTTTTGGCCTCTGGAATCGGGCGATATCCCCAACGGATGGCATGAAGATCATAGACACCAATGCCGGGAAAAAGATTTACACCCTTGTCTTCGGGTTGTGCAACATAATTGAACCGCGCATAGTCCATGATCGAAGGCGCCACATTGTGCTTTTTCGTAAAGGCAGCAGAACGGAGCGAATCCACCGGAAACGCTGAAGAAGAACCCATGTTGTGGGGTAAACCAAGCGTATGACCGACTTCGTGGGCAGCAACAAAGCGAATCAATTCGCCCATCAATTCGTCCGAGAACTTTATTTTACGGGCATCAGGATTAACGGCTGCTGTTTGGATGAGGAACCAATTCCGAAGTAGGTTCATCACGTTATGATACCAACCAATGTCCGATTCAATGATTTCGCCGGAGCGTGGATCCGCCAAACTTGGGCCATACGCATTTTCAATATCTGATGAGAAATAGCGAATCACCGAATAACGAGCATCTTCCGGGCTAAATTCGGGGTCTTCAGCTTTGGTAGGTGGATCTTTTGCGACAATGGCATTTTTAAATCCGGCGGTTTCAAAAGCGGCACGCCAATCATCTACCCCTTGTTTGAGATAAGGCCGCCATTTCTCCGGAGTCGCTGGGTCTATATAATATACGATAGGCTTAATCGGCTCTACCAGTTCCCCACGTTTCCAAGCATTCCAGTCTTTGGGTTCCAATCGCCAGCGCTTAATAAAGGTTCTCGTCTCGGCACGTTGGACATCCAAGCCATAATCTTTGGTGGAAACGGAGAAATACCCGACACGGTTATCCAATAAACGTGGTTGCATGGGTTTTTTGGGCAATAGCAACATGGATTGGTTCATCTCCAAGGAGATGGTTCCAGAGGCTGATTGACTGGGAGGCGCACCAGCGTCATACGTTAAAATGTGGCGCACTTCAATATTGATCGGATAGCTGTTCATCCGAACGATCATGGTGCGTTCGGGATCTAAACGGCGTACTTGATATTGGGTTCTTTGGAAGGAAGGTAATCCCAAAATCGGAATGTCTTGCGTAAACAAGGACGTGGCATCAATTACAACGGCAGAGGAATCTTTGTTTAAGGCACGAATATCAAACGCGCGAATGATCGGCTCAAAATTGGAAGCCTCTACTGCTTTGCGGATGGGTAAGCTATCTGCGGCGGTATTTCGGTAGCTAACGGTTCGTAACAAGATTTTTTTATCTGCCTTTTGCCAACGGATGACTTGCTCGCTCTGGCTTTGTTCACCGCCATATCCCAGATTATCGGCGGTTTTGGCGATACGACTTACCAACAGCATTTCGCGGTTTAAAAGTGAATCTGGTACTTCAAAGAACCATTTTCCATCCAATTCATGTACCCAGAAAAGACCCTTGTCGGTTTTAGCCTTTTCGGTGATGACATCTTTATAGGGCTTGATACCCGTATCCGGCGTTCCCGGACGTGCCGCAGAAGGCGTTGTGGATGGTGTTGTAGTGGCTCCGCCCGATGGAGCAGTAGCGGGTTTGGTTGCTGTACTTGCTGCTGGCGTGGCGGGAGCAGTTGGTGTCGTCGGTTTTGAACCCGAACAGCCCGCAATAAAAACAACCATACCAAGCAAGTATTTGCTTATTGAACGACGCATGTGTTTTGGTTTTGGGTGAGAAAAAATGGTAGGCACTATAATATACCTCAATTTCTGGACGGAAATGGAAAATATCGGTTACAGATCTCACCAATCCTTTTGAAGACCTCCACATGATACAAATGTAGTACAGACGCACGATTTTTCGTCCAAATTCAAGCACTAGTGGGCGATATTCAGCGATACTTGAGTTTGTTTAAAGAAGGTTGCCGAGAAAAATATTTAAATCTTGGCTCAATTATGATTTCAAGTTGTTACTAAGAGGGATATCAAAGCAGAAAGTGCAGCTTGTCCTCGTTTTCTAATATTGTGTAAAAACTCAAAGAATCCCAAATAGTAAGGGAGCCTTTCTTGTGAAATACCACGATGAGGTCTTAACCAAGGTCTTAGTAAAGACCAAAACCCTTCCATTGA
>JAFLBZ010000044.1 GCA_017303715.1 Rhodothermia bacterium
TTGAAGCCGCCGAAATTGCAAAGTTCACCTCCGAAGAAAAGGAACAATACGAACAAAGTTTAAAATCGTATCGAGACCTCAAAAATGTGATTGATACCGCTTTTGTTGAGGGAGAAACAAAAGGGAAAATTGAAGGAAAAATTGAAGGGAAGATTGAAGGGAAGATCGAAATTGCCAAACGATTAAAATCAATGGGATTTACCATTGAGCAAATACAGGAAGCGACAGACCTGTCTAAAGAAGAAGTTGAACAACTTTAATATTGAGTCAGCCTTTAACTTGTAAGGATATCTACCGTGTTTTTTCGAAAGAATGGTTTAATGAGGTTTTGGTTATTACCGATAGCATCAAGCTCTAATGATGTCGCTCCTCAAGTTTTCAAGTGAGTCCAGAGCAACTCGGTTGCATTGGATTCTGGGTATAGGGAAGTTGATACGCCAGATGAAAACATCTTTTGTTGTGATAGTTGAGGTAAAAATGAATATCTCGGTTTTTATGGGTATTTGCATTGTCCCATACCAACAATTTTTTCTTATTTGCTCATTCAGAGATGTATTTAAGCATACTTACTGAACTTATACCTGTTTTTATGATTTATGGCAATAAAAACGGGACTTCCCGTTTCGAAAGTCCCGTTACGACAGACTTTAAAATTGGTTAAGCAACATGAGCGGCGGTAGTGCCTCCGAGCCATGTATTGCTATCTCCCCCTTTAACGGGACGCATCGTCCACATAGGAACATCACTGGTACGGACTAATTTCTCTGTAACGCTACCAATAAGTTCTTCCCATTCACTGGTTACGCCATGGGTAGCAATAACGACCAAGTCCGCATTGATTTCGGCAGCGTGTGCGCGAATGCTGTTTACAATGGTTCCGAAGTGAACAGAAAGGGTATGTTCTACGTCTGGCCCTGGCGTTTCTGTATAGAATTTCTCGATAGATTTTTGAGCCATTTCATTCATTTCAGGATTGGTCTCGGCAAGTGATGGAAGTTGCATCCCAAAAATATGTGGGTAATACCATTCTTCGATCACATAGAGGGCATCCACACTGGCGCCATAGGCAGCGGCCAAGTGTTTTGCTTGGCTTAGAGCCGTCCGGCTGTGGTCGGAGAAATCTACTGGGACGACAATGCGCTTGATGTCCGCCGAGCCTTTTTGGTTTTCATGAAGGGTGATAACGGGACAAGTGGCCGTCCGAACCAATTCTTCGGCAACAGAGCCGAGAAGGAAACGGCGCATCCCACGAAGACCGTGTGTACCCATTACAATGAGGTCAATGCCATTTTCGGCGGCATATTCCGAAAGGGCTGGAGCGGCATGAATATGACCTTGAATGAGGCGATACGTGAACGGAAGAACTTCGTCAGCTGGTTTTTCTACGTGTTTCAGTTTGTCCATCAATTCGTCGTCATTGGTCACTTCACCATACAGATCCACATGCACCAAATGCATCTCTTGTGCGTTGAGCGTATGTGCGACTTTTAGCGCATAGTTGAGTGCGAAGTCTGCATTGGTAGAGAAGTCGGTTGGAACGAGGATTTTGTTGATCTTCAACATGGTTTTGGGGGCTTAAGGTTTTTGGATCTGGGGTGATCTTTCGGGTAGAAAATTCGGAAAAAAAAAATCGTGCGATGTATTCCTATCCCTATTTGACGTTACTATTGATTACCTATAAGCGCTGTAATCCTTTTTCTTACAACTGTTCAACCCTTGTTTTTGGCAATTCGGAGGCGGGTATATTCCAGATGTTGCCGGATTTGTTTATCTTCACCAAAACGTCTCTTGGTAGCTCACTTTTGCCCCTATGTTATGAGTAAAAAACGATTGTGGGGAATGGTATTCCTGATCTTGGCCTTGCCCTGTGTTTCTTTGTCACAGGTAGGTTATTCGTTTGGCCGTAACAAGATTCGTTATACAGATTTTGACTGGAAAATCCTCAAAACGGCGCATTTTGATTTTTACCACTATCCCGAAATGGAAGATTTAGCCAAAGTGGGTGCAGCGATTGCAGAAGAAAGTTATCGTGAGCTTCAGAATAAATTCAATTTCTCGCTTTCTACCCGGGTTCCTATGATTTTTTATGCTACGAACCTACATTTTAAGCAAACGAATACGATAGACGGATTTATTCCAGATGGCGTAGGTGGCTTTTTTGAGTTTATGAAAGGCCGCGTGGTCATTCCGGCAAACGGAGACCTCAATCGTTTTAAGCGGGTAATCCGTCATGAAATGGTACATGTGTTTACGTTTAACAAATTGGCACGGGTCATGCGGGATTATAGAAAGCCGCCCGATCGTTTGCCGCCCCTTTGGTTTACGGAAGGACTTGCGGAGTATTGGTCTGGGGAGGCCGATCATCAACACGAGATGATGATTCGGGATGCCATTGCCTCCAATTCGTTGGTTCCCTTAGAAGACATTGACCGGATTTACGGGACGTACTTGATGTACAAGCAAGGCGAATCCGTTTGCCGCTTCATTGCAGAAAAATGGGGAGACGAATATCTATTGCGACTCATCGAGGATTTTTGGAAAGAGACCTATTTTGAAAAACTGATCGAACGCACCTTAAATGTTTCGTATAGGGAATTTGGGACGGCTTGGGAGGCATGGCTAAAAGCCCAATATTATCCAACTTTGCAAAACAATCTGCCCGCATCGCGTGTATCTGCACCTGTTTTTTGGCGCGGCTATTATATGAAGCCCGTGGCATTTAATGACAAAAAGGGGCAGCGGTGGGTCGTAGCCAATGGAAGTTCTGGCTCCACAGGTAGTCTTTTTAAGACCAAAGTGAATCAAAACTATGTGGTCGAGAAAAAGCCGAAGGTTATCCTGCGAGGGGAGCGGAACGAGCGGTTCGAGGCATTTCACTTTTTCGAGAGCAGGATGTCGGTAAATGCTAACCAAGAACTGGCTTTTGTCACAAAAAGTGGCGAGCAAGATGTAATCCATGTCTTGGATTTAACGCGAAATGTGGTCACAAAGACCATTAAAATTCCTGAACTGGTAGCCATTTATTCGCCATCGTGGCATCCAAATGGGAAGCAAGTGGTGTTTACAGGCATCGAGAAAAGTGGCTTTTCGGATATTTATACCTACCATCTCGAAACACAAGAAACCCACAAATTGACGCATGATCTACACGATGACCGCGACCCCGATTGGTCGCCGGATGGTCAACAGATTGTTTTCTCAAGCGATAGAACCGGATCTGGCAATGGTGCTTATAATTTGTTTCTTATAGACCCAGCACATAGAACCGTAAAACACCTTACAGAAGGGCCGCAATTGGATCTAAGTCCACGTTTCAGTCCAGATGGGAAATCGGTGGTTTTTATCAGAACAAAAAAGGAAGATCGCAAATGGACTGCACAAAATGCGTGGACGGTTTCGCTGGGAACATCACCAATCCTAAGACAACTGACCAATACCACTTCAGTATTGTTTGATCCTTACTGGACGGCAGACGGCCATTTATTGGCAACGGCTATGGATGGATTCCGGTTCCAAGTGCGTTCTTTTGGGAAAGTTGACTCCTTGCAGCAAATCCACCCCGAACCCACGCCTGAACCCGCAAGCAAACTTCTTCCTGCTCCTTCTTGGACCGAAGCCGCAACGGATAGTTCCTCGACTTCAACCAATCCTTATCGTCGAAAATACACCTTAGATGCCGCCCAAACGGTCATTAACCAGACGGCACTGTACGGCACAAATGCAGGCGGTTACATGGTTTTTTCCGATATGATGGGCAATGATTATTTTTTGGCTACCTTGTATAATACCTCGCGAAACCAACGGGACTTCCTCCGCTCCATGAGTTTTTCCCTCTCGCGCTATCAATTCCAGAAACGCACCAGTACCGCTTATGGGCTGTATCGGAATGGCGGGTTACGTTATGATTTAACCGATCCTGATGCCGCTGCCGTATATCCGGCGGTTTGGGAACATGAATTGGGCGGATACGGGGCTTTGTCGTATCCGATTAGTTTCTTTGATCGTTTCGAGGTTTCTACGGGGCTAAATTGGAGTGATAAGCAGATATTAACCAAAGACTTACGGCGAAAGGCACTTTTGTTGTCGAATACCATTTCCTATGTTCACGATTCGGCCTTATATGGCATGAATGGCCCGATGGATGGTTTTCGGGCAAACTTAACTGCTGGCTATACCACCGATGTTTGGCGCTCCAATGTGAGCTATTATACCTTGATTGCTGATGTGCGCAAGTATTTTCGGATATTACCAACCGTGACCTTTGCGGTTCGGGCGATGGGGCGGATGAACGAAGGCCGTGAAGCACGCTTGTTTTATATGGGCGGTTCTTGGGACTTGCGGGGCTATCCTTTATTTGATATTCGCGGCAGCAAAACGTGGTTTGGCTCAGCGGAACTTCGCTTCCCATTGGTGGAGAATCCGCTGCTGATTGCGCCCGTTTTAGCGCCATTTGGCGTTGTCAACTTGCGGAGCGCTCTCTTTTTTGATGCCGGTCATGCGTGGAACAAGGAATATAATTACCAAGAACCCCAGTTGATGACCGGAAAGACGCACTTTTCGTCTGGCATCGGGTTTCGATTAAACCTCTTTGGCGGTTTATTGCTCCGGTACGATCTGGGCTGGCGGATCAACGAGGATTTTTCTGAAAAAAAATGGTTCCGCCAATTCCTCTTTGGCTGGGATTTCTAAGGTTTTGCGATGGAAAAAAAGCCCTCAAATGCCCATTACCGGATGTTTTTTTCCCATTATTGGGTGGTTTTTTTTGGCTTATGGTGGCTGCAAGGGTGTGCAAGTGTCAAATTGCCGGAAATACAAGCCAAACCGGAAGATTGGATCAAAGAAGATGGGCCGGAAGGTGGCTATTATCTTGCGCACTCGTTTAAGGCGCCCTTCGAGGTTGCGTGGCAATATAATTTAGCGTCGGGGATGGGACCTTCTGCCCTTGCTGGGGTACGTGGTGTACTGCTTGCCGCCACCTTGAAAGGCGAAGTTCATGCCATTGGGACGGATCGAGGGCGAAAAATAGGGTATGTACCGCTGGGTGAAGGCATACGTGGTCTTCCCATCCTTTGGGGGGACGTTTTGATGGTCGCAAGTACTAATGGTCGTTATGCAATGGCAGCATATCAATACACCCGCTCAGACATTAAATGGCGACGCAAAGGGCTTAAAAGTGAATCTGGCTTGGTTAAAATGGGGAAATTCGTAGGTTTCGTGGATGCCAGAGGAACCGTGATCGCCATTGATCCGGCGGATGGGCGGGAGGTCTGGAAGACCACTTGGCTCGAACAGGCTACCGCCGTCTATGGAACGCCCGTTTTTGTGAATGACTTGCTGCTACTGGCATCGGGAAAAGGAGATGTGGTGGCGCTTCATGCCGAAACAGGAAAAGTGGCTTGGTTGAAGCAGGTACATCAGCCTGTTTACAACGCACTCGCGGCACGGTTTGGTGAGGTCTGGGTTCCTACCACGAGAGGACAACTCTTCCGCTTGTCCATTGAAGATGGGCGCGAATTGGGTGTTTTTGACCTCGAAAATGAAGCCGTAAGAATGGCTACGCCTGCAATCGGGCCGGATGGAGTGGTATTTGGTGCAAGCGATGGCTTTATCCGTAAACTTAGGGCACAAGATGGCCGCTTAGAATGGACGTTTCATGCCAAGGGTGCGTGTACAGCGCCCGTCCTCTGGGCTGGATCCGAGATTTTTGCAGGCTGCCAAGACAAAACCCTCTACCGGATTTCCGCAGATAACGGCGCATTGATCGGTCAATTGGTGCTAAAAGGCCGCATCAAATCCGTTCCGGTGCTTTATGAAGACCGACTTTACCTCGCCCAAGAACCTAACCAGTTGGTCGCCATCGGAAAGCCAGTGAAAAAATCCCGTTCCGCAAATCCGGAGAATTAACATGAGACCCTTTGCCATTTGCTTGTTGTTGCTTGTGGTTGTCCAGAATAGTGTCGGACAAGGTTTGGGGCGTTTGTCCATTCAGGCAAGTTCGGATAAACTGGTTTTTCTTCATCTTACGGAAGAAGACCTTGTGCTTGATAAAGATACTGTGCTTCAGCTCCCCGCAGGCTCTTATCCGTTCTCGATTGCGGTTATCTGTGGGGAGAAAACGGACGTCAGTAACTTCCAGTCTAAATTTAAAAATGTTATAAAAATAACTGAAGGTGTAGAGGAGAGTTTAAGTTCACAAGAGTTTAATCGCTTTATCCTTACATCCTTTCCTTTTGGCGCTACCGTTCAGACGAAGGATGGAAATTTGGGAACAACCCCACTTTCGACGGTTCAGGCACATTCAGCTTTACCCATTCGTCTTCGTAAATTGGGTCACAAAACAGCTGAAATAACCTTGAAACCCTGTGAACGTACTTCTTTGGTCTTGGATAAACTGCCCACAGACCCGCGTGCTGTTTCCATTTGGCAAAAATTGCCCGCAAAAGAATATCGTTGGGTATCGGTACTGGGGGGAACGGCTATGGTGGCTGGAATCGTTTTTTCCATTCAAAACAAATTCAAGGCGGATGACCTGTACGACCGTTATAAAGAAAATGGCGATCCTTTGTTGCGCCCGCAAATCAAGGCTTTAGACACCAAAGCAGGGTGGGGGTTGGCCTTTGCTCAAACTGGATTAGTCGTTGTTGTGATAAGATTGGTACTGAAATGATGCTATCTGCCTTGTAATTAACCCCGTGCTTCAGTGTGGGATTGTGCAACTGGCCCCACCGTCGGCTTTAGCCCTAACCAATCGGGAATTATCCCATCAGGTTGTAGCATGGTAGAAATTCGTTTCTAAAGCATGGCCAAACCTTGTTGGGTGACATCTTCAGTATGATACCGTTTTCAAACGCAGAACCCAGACGACATCATATTAGAAATCCATATCCAACGTACAACCCCGTCGGTATGACACAACAAATGTAGCGGGCTGATTGGAACCTCTATTCCGCCATTTCGTTAGGAATATCAAATCAAATAACCAACACCATGAGCTTAAAATCCAAATTCTCCGAAGAGCTTAAAATCGCGCTAAAAGCCAAAGACCCCGTAAAACTCCGTACCTTACGTGCGCTAATCTCTGCACTACAAATGAAAGAGATTGAAGAGCGGCAAGGTGGTGTAGCTGCGCTCTCCGAACAACAAGAATTGGCCGTTCTCCAGAAACAAGCCAAACAACGGCAAGACTCCATTGAGCAATACCGTGCAGCAGGACGAACGGACTTGGTGACGACGGAAGAAGAAGAACTTTTGGTGATCCAGTCCTACCTTCCGGCAGAACTAAGTGATGAGGAAATTGCGCAAGTTGTTCAGCAAGCCATGCAAGACCTTGGCGTTTCCTCCCCCAAAGAGATGGGCAAATTGATGGGCGTTGTAATGGGAAAATTGCGCGGAAAAGCAGATGGTAAACGAATCCAAGCAATAGTTAAATCTTTGTTGTCTTAAACCGGATCAGTTTATGTCTAAAAAAGGTTTTTTTTTTGCCTGTATTTGGGTTTTGCTGCCGTTTTTTGGGAAAACGTTGGTGACGGCGCAGCACGTCTCATCAGGGAAAATCGTTCGTTTTGCGCCCTTCAAGTCCAAATATGTGGACGCACGTAACATAGAAGTTTGGCTGCCGGATGGGTACTCGGCCAAAAAGAAATATGCTGTCCTCTATATGCACGATGGCCAAATGCTTTTCGACTCCACCACCACTTGGAATAAACAAGAATGGGGTGTGGATGAAACAGTTGGCGCGTTAATTCGGGATAAAAAAATCCGCGAAACCATCATAGTAGGCATCTGGAACAATGGCTCCAAACGCCATAGCGAGTACTTCCCACAAAAGCCCTTCGAATCCATGCCCAAGTCGCGGCAAGATTCGCTCTATACCGCCAATCGTGCGAACGGAAATACCCTTTTTGTTGAAAAGGTGCAATCCGATCAATATCTACGGTTCTTGGTTTATGAACTCAAACCCTTTATAGACCGGAAATTTTCCACCCACAAGGGGCGATCCCATACCTTTGTGGCGGGTTCCAGCATGGGCGGCCTGATCTCCCTCTATGCCGTGAGCGAATACCCGCAGGTTTTTGGAGGGGCAGCCTGTATTTCTACGCATTGGCCCGGTGCTTTTGTGCCCGAAATGAACCCGATTCCGGCCACTTTTTTCGCCTATATGCAACGCAAATTGCCTTCGCCCAACACCCATAAGCTGTATTTCGACTACGGGACGGCCACCTTAGATGCGCTCTACGAGCCTTATCAGCGGCAAGCCGATGCCATTCTTAAGGCGAAAGGGTATCATGCTGAAAATTGGCAAACCCTGAAGTTCGAGGGCGAAGACCACTCGGAACGGGCTTGGCGGAAAAGATTCCATTTGCCAATACGGTTTCTTTTGGGCACTACAACCGCTGGAAAATAAAGCGGCATGTTGCGCTTTGGTCTTACGTGAAGTTCGGTGATGACCTAACGGCGATGAGATGGCCGGCCATTAGATCGTTGGAAGTCCTAATTCCAATAAAAAGCGGTTGTGCGTTTCTCTTGCCTTGTCAATGTCTTTGTCAAGGTCAGCGAGTTTTTTGTTTACCTCTTTCAAGTCTATGAGTTCTTCGTCTAACGATGTGCTTACATATCTTGAGATATTTAGGTTAAAATCGTTTTTCACGATTTCGTCCATTGACACTCTACGAGCGTAACGGGTTTCCTCTGATCGTGTTTTATAGGTATTTACGATTTTCTCGATATGGGTGGGCAATAACGTGTTTTGTCGTTTGCCTTTTTCAAAGTGGTCAACGGCATTGATGAATAAAACATCGTCAAATTTCTTACACTTCTTTAAAACCAAAATACAAACCGGAATACCAGTCGAGAAAAACAGATTGGCAGGTAGTCCGATAACAGTGTCAATATTACCGTCCTCTAAAAGTTTTTTTCTGATTTTTTCTTCTGCTCCGCTTCTAAATAAAACACCATGCGGCAAAATAATTGCCATCGTTCCTTCTTTACTCAAGAAATGAAAACCATGTAATAGAAATGCAAAATCGGCTGCCGACTTTGGAGCAAGGCCGTAACTTTTGAAGCGAAAATCTTCTCCCATTACTTCCTTTGGTTCCCAACGATAACTAAAAGGCGGGTTGGCTACAATGGCATCAAATTCTAATTTCTTTGAAGGATTTATTTCATTTAAAATATCCCAATCATTGATTAAAGTATCTCCATGGTGAATTTCAAATTCGGTATCTTTTACGCCATGCAAAAGCATGTTCATTCGTGCTAAGTTGTAGGTCGTGATGTTTTTTTCTTGTCCGTAAATTTTGCCGATTGTTCCGTTAGCATCGGTCATTTTTTTACGAACATTGAGCAACAAGGAACCTGAACCACAGGCAAAGTCTAAAACCCGTTCAATCTTTTTCTTTTCACCTGAACTTGGGTCTTGGCTGTCGAGCGTTACAATTCCTGAAAGTATGTCTGAAATTCTTTGCGGTGTATAAAACTCTCCTGCTTTTTGCCCTGAACCTGCTGCAAATTTTCCAATCAGAAATTCGTAAGCATCGCCTAAGTAGTCAATGTTTTTATCAAAATTATTGATGCCTTCCGCAATTTTTTGAATGATATTGCAGAGCTTTTTATTTCGTTCTTCGTAGTTCTTGCCGAGTTTATCAGAATCCAAATTGATTTCAGAAAACAAGCCCTGAAAAGTGCTTTCAAAAGATTCGTTCTCTATGTATTTAAAACCATCTTGCAAGGTGCGAAGCAATTCTTTGCTTTGCGTTTTTGCCAATTCCGCAATGCTGTTCCATAAATGCGTTGGCTCAATGACATAGTGAACCTTTCTTCGCATTTGCTTTTCAAATTCCGTAACATCGGTTTTGTTTTGTTCATACCAAACGGAAAGCGGAGTTCGTTTATCATTGTCTTTTAGAACAGGAAAATCTTTGCCCAATTCCTTTTTGGCTGCTGCTTCGTAATTGTCGCTTAGATAACGTAAGAACAAAAACGAAAGCATATAATCTCGGAACTGGTCAGCGTTCATTGCTCCTCGCAATTCGTCTGCAATTTTCCAAAGTGTATTTCCTAATTGTGTTTGATTATTGTCTGTCATGGTGCTGTTATTCTTATGCTTCATTCTTTTTTTCTTGACTGGCTTTTATTTCTTCCATCAATAAGGCTTGTAACTCATCTTTGGGAAACAACAGTTGATATTCGGCTACGCCTATGGGTTTATTGATGTCTTGTAAAGCAATTTCGACATCCAAATGGTCTTTATCGACACAAAGAATAATGCCGATAGATTGGTTTTCGTTTTCGCCTTTTTCCAATTTATCGAGCAAGGAAAGATATAGGTTCATTTTGCCAACATATTCGGCTTGAAAACCTCCTATTTTCAATTCGATGGCCACTAACGAACGCAAACCACGATGAAAGAAAAGCATATCTACAAAATATTCCTTTCCGTTGTACTCCAAGCGGTGTTGGTTACCAATGAAGCTAAAACCCTTGCCTAATTCCAACACAAACGATTTTATTTTTTCTACCAATCGTTTCTCAAGTTCAGTTTCTTTTACTTTTTCCGTAATTCCTAAAAAGCCAAGATTGTACGAATCTTTAAACACTTCGTTAGCATAATCAAGGTCAATAGCAGGAAGTGTTTCCTTAAAATTATGCGATTGGATTTGCTTTTGGGCATGGGTGTAGCTGTCCATTTTTATGGCATTGAGCAACCAATCTCTACTCCAACCTTTACCTACGGCTTCAGTAGCATAAAAAGCTACAGCATCAAGCGATTGAACCTTGTTGATTAACAGTAAATTGTGTCCCCACGGCAAAACTGCGACAGCCTGTCGCAGTTTCTCATCTGCCAAATGATAACGCTCATAAAAGCGTTTCATATCCCACAAATTGCGAGGTGAAAGCCCCATATCGGGAAATTCCTTTTTTAGGTCAATAGAAAGTTGATTGACCACCCTGCTGCCATAGCCTTCTGCTAATTGCTTCTCAAACAGTAATTTTCCCAAGTTCCAATAAACGGAATTAGTAGCCTTTGCCAATTGCCTAGCAACCAAACTTCGGGCCGAATGTATTTCTGCAACAGCTTGTTGCAAAATTTCACCATACGCTGGCTGGCTTATATTTAATACTTCGCTCATTCTGTTGCTTCATTTAGAATGTCTGCATTAGGATTTTTAGGATTAGTGGATTGTAGGATTTTTGATTGTGAGGATAATTTAATCCTATCGTCTTTTAATCTTATCATTTTTTAATCTGTTTAATTCTAATTCTGACAATTACGGAAACAAACCCTGCAACAAGCCCTTTTTATGCTGCTGTAATAATGTGATTTTTTGCGTTTGGGCAGTGATTAATTCGTCCAATGATGAAAGGCAGGAGGCGATTTTTTGTTGTTCCTTTGGGTCTACGGGATATGAAATTGGATATTCTTTAATAGAATCTTTATCGCCTCGTGGCATTTTCACTCCTTCTACATTTTTCATTATGTAACTAATAAAAGCATCATTCCTCAAAAGACAAGATAAGAATACCTCTGAAACAACTGAATTAGCCCGAATTACGATTACATCATTAGAACATGCACCATTTTTATCCGCAAACCAAACCTTCTTTAAGTATGGGCGAATATTTGAAATTAATATATCCCCAATTTTATACTTAGTGAAATTACCAGAAGTAGGAAGTTTTGAAGCAAAAGAAACACCTGCATAATCAGGTAATAGGTTTTCAGTGCTTATGTAAGAATTAATTGAAAGGTTCTCTAATTGAGTTTTTTCATTTACAAAAGTTGCCACCTCTGTCAGAATTTCCACCACCCACTCACCACTATCCTCAAACTCCTTAAATCGCACTTTCGGCACGGTTTCTCCTGCTTGCGGAAATAAATTTTGCAACAAGCCTTTTTTATGTTCTTTCAGCACTTCTAACTTTTGGTTCTCTGCTGATATGACTTCATCTAAGGACGTAAGGCAAGCAGCAATTTTTTGTTGTTCTTTTGGTTTAGCAACACCAATTGTGTGATGTTTATAGTCTGAATAATAGATATGTGGTATTCCAGCACCTTTAACATAACTTGAAAAGTCAATGGTATTCAACAGATAATATGCCCATGCTATTAGGTATTTATTTTCATCCTTAGATTTTAGTGAAGAAAGCGTTCCTAAAATTGAAGTTTCAGTTTTGCAAAGATTTAATCTTCCAACACCAGAACCATCTTTTACTATTGAAATATATTGTTTAGAATGTTGATATGTATTTATATATCCAACTATACTATCAGCTCCATAAACTGCATACCCATTTTTCCTTAGTTCGAGTTTATTTAATGCCAATGATGAACTTTGAGCGTCTAATATATCGCCAATTTGCATTAAGTTCCAACCTTCCTCAGTTGTAAAATCAGGAAACCTCAGTTTCGGCACTAATTTATTTTCGTTGTTGTTGCTCATTTGTCTGAATTTGGATTTTTTGGATTGGTAGATTTTAGGATTTCGGATTGTGAGGATAAACCAATCCTATCATCTTTTAAGCTGTCCAATCCTAATTCTGACTTGTATTGTTTGTTATCTGGGTGGTTTACATTGTACACCCGTTTGAATTCTAAACTTTTTGCTCCGAAGTTAATTAGCAATCCGATTGGTAAATTATACGCCTGACAATAGTTCATTGCCTGTGCTAAGTGTACATCTTCTAATTTTATCAATGCTTTGAGTTCTAGCATTATACTTTTTTGTACAAAAAAGTCCACTCTTCTTGTACCAATATCATGTCCTTCATAATAAATGGTCATCTCCATTTCACGTTCAAAGCCTAATCCTTGCTTTTGCATTTCAATAGCCAAAGCACGTTGATAGATTACTTCTTGAAAACCATTTCCCAAAGTTGTATGTACCTTCATAGCACACCCGATAATTTTATGCGTAAGTTCTTGGTGTTTCATTTGATTTTCAATTTAATCTTCCATTTAATCCTATCGTCCTTTAATCCTAAAAATCCTAATTCAGACAGTATATGCTTTCAATCCGCTAATCTCCCTGCCTTCTGCCTTTTTTCTTAATACAGGCACAAGCTCGTCCATCAATGCCAGTTCTCGTTTGGTGCGTTCTTTCCAACCTAAGTCTAAGGGTGCAAAGAGGTCGCTCAATTTGTCGGCATCAAAAATCATTCGGCTAATGATGGCATCGGTAAATTCGTTTAATGCCGAAAATTCTAATCCGTTATTCTGTGCTATCTCGGCTAATGTTGCAGCAATCTTTTCTTCTTTGAAAGCTTGGTAGCCGTCTTTTATTTGATGCTCATTGAGTGCTTTGCCAACTTCCAATTTTTTGATGTAGTCAATCATGTCTTCCCGTTCTTCCATCAGGTTGGCACTGCTACTCAACACACCAATCAATTGGTCGCGGGTCATTTTCTGCTTTTTGGGTGTGTCTTGCGTGTATTTGGCAATCAGGTTCATGATGTAATCATAATCCACTACCGAAGAAGCAAACAACACAAATTCAAAATCCAATTGCTGGATGGTTGAAGGGGCATTGTCGCCTTCTTTTTGCTGCATTTCTTTGAGTTGTTTGGCAATTTCCAAATACGAACTGCGGAAAGAACGCAATTGATCTTCGGGCATTAACTCCTCAATCTTTGATTTTTGTTGCTCGGTCAGGTCGGTGTATTGATCTAATTGTATTTTTAGGCTTTGCACTTCCTTAAAGCGATTGATAAACTCCACACGGGCAGCATCGCCTTTGATGTTGTAAACTTCCTGCGGTTCGGCGGCCATATTCTTGTCTGTCATCCACTTTTCCATTGCCTTAACTGCCTCTTGGTATTTCTCAATGACCTTCGGAGCAGGGTCAACCAACCAAATTTCTTTGGCTCGTTCAGCAACACTTTCCCCGCTGAATAAAGCAATCGCTCTATCCACTTCGGCTTGTTGTTGGCGGAAATCTAAAATGTTGCCATAGGGTTTGGTGTCGTTCAAAATACGGTTGGTTCGGCTGAAAGCCTGAATCAGTCCGTGGAATTTCAGGTTCTTGTCCACGTACAAGGTATTCAAATATTTGCTGTCAAAACCTGTGAGCAACATATCCACCACAATTACCAAATCAATTTTGTTTTTGCGTGGATAGTCGGCATTGCTGAACTTTTGAAATTTGATGCGTTGCTGAACATCTTGGTAATACAAGTCAAACTCTGTAATTCTGTGATTGGTGCCATATTGCTTGTTGTAATCGCTGATGATGGCTTCTAATGCTTTTTTCTTTTGTTCAGGTTCGACCTTGTTGTCTTCCTTTTCTTGCTGCAAATCATCTTGAAATTGCTTTATATCCGCTGCATTTTTTTGGCTATTTTTATCATCTTCTTTTGCCATTAATTGAGCTGGCGGAGAAAAGACACAGGCGATATTTATCGGTAGAGGCGTTGCATGCAACGCCTCTACCGATTTGAATAAATCATAATATTCAATGGCATCATTGATAGATGCCGTTGCTAAAATGGCATTGAAACGTCTGCCGTGGGTGGCGGCATCATGTTTTTTCAGAATGGCATTTACGACTGCCTTTTTATGGTCGGTGCTGCCAACGGTTACATTTTTTTCAGGTTTGAAATAGTCAATGTGAAAACGCAACACGTTCCTGTCTTCTATCGCATGCGTGATGGTGTAGTTATGTAACGAATTTTGGAAAATGTCTTTTGTAATTACATAGGAACCAACTGTTCCATCAATTTGCTTGTAGGTTGCGTTATCCTCAAAAATGGGCGTTCCAGTAAAACCAAATAGCTGTGCTTTTGGGAAAAACTCCTTAATAGCTTTGTGATTTTCGCCAAACTGTGAACGGTGGCATTCGTCAAAAATGAAAACGATGCGTTTGTCGCTTAATGCTTGTAAGCGTTCTTTGTAGTTGTTTTTGTTGTTTGGGTCTAAAGCTAAACCTAATTTTTGAATGGTCGTAACAATTACTTTGTTGGCGTAATCTTCCGAAAGCATTCGCCTTACTAAAGTTTCTGTGTTGGTGTTTTCTTCAACACAACCTTCCTGAAACTTGTTGAACTCCTCACGGGTTTGTCGGTCAAGGTCTTTACGGTCAACCACAAACAAACATTTTTCAATATTCGGGTTGTCTTTGAGCAAGGTAGAAGCTTTGAAGGACGTTAGCGTTTTTCCGCTTCCAGTCGTATGCCAAATGAAGCCGTTGCCTTTGTGTTCTTGAATAGAATTTACAATTGCTTTAACTGCATAAATCTGATAGGGTCGCATGACCATCAATTTTTGTTCGCTTGCCACCAATACCATGTATTTGCTGATCATTTGGCTTAGGGTGCATTTGCTCAAAAACTTTTCGGAAAAGTCGTCTAAGTGAGTGATTTTTTTGTTGTCCTCATGAGCATATTGGTAAATGGGCAAAAATTGTTCATCCACATTAAAACTGAAATGCCCCGAGTTGTTGTTGGCAAAATAATAAGTGTTTGAACGGTTGCTCACAATAAACATCTGCATAAAGCAAAGCAATGAATTGATGTAGCCGTTTCCTGGGTCGCTTTTGTAGTCCACAATTTGCTGCATGGCCTTTCGTGGGCTAACCTCCAAACTTTTCAATTCAATTTGCACAACGGGAATGCCATTAATCAACAAAATCACATCATAACGGTGGTGGCTGTTGCTTGTGTTGATTCTTAACTGATTGATTACCTCAAATTCGTTTTTGCACCAGTCTTTGATGTTTACCAAAGTGTAATGCAAAGGCGTTCCGTCCTCACGGGTAAAAGTGTTGATTTCTCTTAGTCGTTTGGATGATGCAAAAACGTCTGGATTTATGATTTCCTTAGAAAGTCTTTCAAATTCTGCATCCGTCAAATTGACGCGATTGAGCGCTTGAAACTTCTCACGGAAATTCTTTTCAAGCGAATCCTTGTCCCGAATGTCTGGCCTATGTGTGTATTTCAGGTCAGTCAATTTGGCAATCAAACTATTTTCTATTTGTATCTCTTTTGTCATGACGAAATGGGCTAAGTTCAAAATACCTTTGTTTGTCAAATGATCCTCTTGGCTTTCCGCAAGTTCCTATTTCCACGCTTACACGGGCAATAATTTCCGGAGGAAGTTTGCATACAAAATACATCATCTTATTGGACGACCAAAGTAAAACACCTTTTTTTAGGCTCTTTTCTCTGTATATCCTATTCTATGTACATGAGATAGCTTCATTGGGCTACGGATGATCTGGTTTTTCATTGCAACCAAGAACGTTGTGTACCATATTCAAGTCCTTCTCCATTCTCCTTGAATAACAACCATTTAGCATACATACGCTACTTGATTTTTAGGAGGATGCGAAACCACAAGCGGACTTGGTGGTAAGTAGGTTCAACCAAAACAACTTGTAAAACGATGATGCTCCATAGAAAAATGAAAGTCTTTTATCTGTTCTTGTTGATGGCGTTCATGGGCGTAAATCCCATTCTGGCGCAACCTAAAAGCCGTGCAAATGGTGCTGTGCCATCAGTAAATTGGGTACAAACGTATGGCGACCTCTTGGCGAAAGTCGTGACAAAAGACGGGCGGATACGGTACCATGTCCTGAAAAAGGAGGAGCCGGCATTTCATAGCGTGTTGCGATCCATCGAGACCTTCGACGCCAAGAAACTCCGGACAGACGAGGATAAACTGGCTTTTTGGGCAGATGCTTATAACCTTCTTATGCTGAAAAACCTTTTGGATGCGCCTGATGTGAAGGACATTATCGCCTCCGGAAAAGCAGATGCCTTTTTTAAAACGCCTTTTCTGGTCGCTGGAAATGCCTTGAGCTTAGACCAGATAGAACATGGTCTTCTGAGGCGGCAGCCCTCGATCAACGTTCCAGAACAACTTGCCGTGAAGCGGGTGGATCCGCGTTTGCATGTCGTTCTGAATTGTGGAGCCATCTCGTGTCCCGCCTTTTTGCCCGTTCCACTAAGCAAAGGGGCCTTAGAACTACAACTCAAAAAAGCAATGGCGGCCTTCGTGAATGGGGCGCAACATTTCCGCTTGGACAAGCAAAAAAATGAATGGGTGATAACCTCATTGGTACAGTGGTTTGGTACGGACTTTGACCTTGCGGAAAAAAAAGGGGGAGATTTTTTATTGGGCTTTATGTCCACCAATCGCCCAGATTATGCTGCTTGGAAACGCCTTTTATCCAATAAAGACGGTAAAACCTTGGCAGGATTGACGGTTTTTGAAGGAAAGAAGGTACGGTTTGTCTATAATTGGCAACCCAATCGCGGCGATTAATTCACGTCTCCGCCCTAAAAGGGGCAGTGTAATCGAAACCAACCACCAACCCCTAAAAACCAAATCACGTTGAAAAACAGAAAAAAGGCATCCCCTCTGAAGCGAAGAGATGCCCTTTTAAAAAAATAATGTCGTTATTAGGCTTTTTATTTTTCGGAGAGTTTGCCATTAGACAAGTTGCCAAGTCCTTTTTTGCGCATCGCTGCTTCGATGTCGGCCACGCTACGTGGTGCAATGCCGGAAAGCAATTTAAGACCATCTTTTGTAGCAAGGTAATCGTCTTCAATTCGGACGCCAATATTCCACCATTTGGGATCTACCTCATCGGACGGTTTGATATAAATCCCCGGCTCGATGGTAAAGACCATTCCTTCTTCGATTTTGTTGCCACCCCAGTCATGCACATCTAAGCCAATGTGGTGTGCCACGCCGTGTAAAGTGAAATTTCTGAACTTGCTACGTTCTTTAAGGAGTCCCAATTCCATTAGCCCATCAGCAATTACATTATGAGCAACAATGGACAATTGATTGAGTGGGGTTCCCAATTTTCCGGCATCCGCAGCGGCATTTTGGGCTTTTAGGCACAACTCATAAATGGCCTTTTGTTCAGGCGAAAACTTCCCATTTGCTGGAAAAGTTCTCGTGATATCGGCGGTATAGCCCATATACTCGGCAGCGGCATCAATGAGGATCATATCCCCATTCTTAATTTGCCGACGGTTTGTGTTGTAGTGTAAAATGGTCGTGTTTTCCCCACTCCCAACAATCGAAGGATAACCGGGGAAGGCGGCGCCGTTCATTTGATAAACATATTCCAAAATGGCCTCCAATTGGTATTCAAACATGCCCGGCTCTGCACTTTGCATGGCTTCGAGGTGTGCCGTTGCCGAGATGTCTATGGCTTTTTGGAGGACTTGCATTTCTTCTGGTTGCTTAATGCCCCGCAATTCCCTCATGATTTGCGGCAAAAGATCACGGTTTGGAGAAAGTTTACGCTCTGTAAACTGAGTTTTGAGGTAAGAAATGCTCTTCGTGATGATTGGCATCCAGCGGGGGTTGGGTGCTTCCACACCTGCTAACCCATCTTGAAAGGGCATGTGAAACACTTTGTATTTATTGGAATCCAAGAGTTTGCCTAAAACTTCCTCAAAGCGGGTATTGTCTAAGGCGAGGGCAACGCCCAATTCTTTCATTGCACGGTCTGCTCCGAACAGACGGCCATTCCATGTTTCCGTTTGTGGATTTCTGGGGGGGACAAAGAGGATTTCTTTTACCGTCTTACCATCCACTTCGATGCCTGCTGGAGACAACAACAAAAAGGTTCCTTCTTCGTGCGAGCCTGTAAGGTAATAGGTATTGCGGTCGGGTTGGTACTCAAACTCGGTATCGTTAGAGCGGTTGCGCAAGGGGTTGTTTAGGAAAATGGCCAAGGCATCTGGTGGTAATTTGGCCAATACCGCTTCACGACGGTTTTTCGTAAAATTGGCGGATAGCCCAACGTCATAGCGCGCCGGATAATCCGGAAGTGGGGTTTGGGCGAAGGCAGGTAGGTAAACCGCTAAGGTTAGAACAACAACGAATAGGCGTTTCATGTGTATTTGATTTAGGGATTGTGACAAAGGCATGACGCAAATATACATATAAGGTTACGGAAATAAAAAAACGGGAAAACAACGTGAGTAGTAGGCTAAGGTTGGGCTACAAATCTTGCACTGCTACTAAGAATATTTAGCCTACATTCTGGCGGCGGCATTATAGAAATCCGATTCCCAAGGATAAAAATGAAACCGATGCCGGAAGCATCAAACGTATATAGAAAATGGTTTGATGGGTTTTATTCGACTCCAAAGGGGTCACATATGGTTTTGATTTTGTTTTTCTACAAACATGGTATCCCTTTGGGATATGAATAATATTATTGGAAGCTTGGACAAACAGACCGTGATCTGTATCGGGCTTTTTTTTGGGCCAGCAATTCTTTTTCTATGGGCCGCCCTGCCTTTTTATGATGGTGTTCGTGCTTTTATACCTCTCGATTAAGCCGTATGGCGTCTAAAAGTTTATTGTGAATGCCGCCAAAACCACCATTGGACATGATAAGAACCACATCACCGGATTTTACCACACCAACCAAATTGGGGAGCAATTGATCTGCACTTGGGTAATGCTCGGCTGGAATGCCAGTACGAGAAATTTGTTGCGTAACGTAGTTCACATCCATAAAGTTATTCGGATCATCATTGTGGCGTAGCGGCGGGGCACTGATAAAAACGTGATGGGCGCGGTCAAAAGCCTTTGCATAGGCTTCCTCAAAGACCTTGCGACGACTGGAGTTGGAGCGGGGTTCAAAAACCGCAACAACCCTCCGGTTAGGCCAATGTTCACGAATGGCGGCAATGGTGGCCTCTACTGCGGTGGGGTGATGCGCAAAGTCATCCACCACTACCACATTGCGTTCGATGCCACGAACTTCTTGCCTGCGTTTAAGCCCCCGAAAACTGGCAAAGGCGGCGGAAATTTCAGCGTGCGTTAGTCCTTCCGCAAGTGCAATTGTTAACACGCCTAAGGCATTGCTCAGGTTATGCTTGCCCGACATCGGAAAGAACATTTCTGGAAGCCGTTCACCCAAGACAATCGGGGTGAAAAATTGCCCACCTTCCACGGGGCGTATATCGGTAGCGGTGACGTGGTAACCTTCATCCTGCAAGCCATAAAATTGTACACGAGCCTTGCTAAATGAAGCGAGATCCCGAACAGCCGCGGCATCTCCACACAGTGCAAGCGTCCCGGTGGGATCTACAATACCTGCAAATTGTTGGAAGGCTTCCCGATACATGTCCCAAGAATCGTAGATGTCTGCATGGTCGTATTCCATAGATGTTACAATGGCGGACGTTGGACGATAGTGCAGGAATTTGGGGCGTTTATCGAAGTAGGCACTGTCGTATTCATCGCCCTCCACCACAAAATGTGCCCCTTTCCCCACACGGTAACTGGTTCCGGTATTGGTCATCACCCCACCGATCAGGTATCCGGGGTCTCTGCCCGCGTGTAGAAATGTGTGCGCAAGGATGCCTGTAGTCGTGGTTTTGCCATGCGTTCCGGCCACCACCAAAGAGCGTTTCTCGTTTAAGAAAAAATGTGCCAATGCTTCAGGAAATGACTGCTGAACAAGTCCATTTTCTCGGGCATAGGCTGCCTCTGGATGTGTAGGCGTACAAGCATTGCCCGTAATTACCAAGCTTGGCGGTGGTTGCAGGTGTGTGGTATCATATCCTTCGTGGAATAGAATGCCCATTTCCCGCAAACGGGTACTCATGGGCGGCCAAGCTGCTTCGTCTGCGCCTTTTACCTCATACCCTGCTTCTTTGAACAAACCAGCAAGCGAACCCATTCCGGTTCCGCAAATGCCGATCAGATATACGTCTTGGATTTGGGAGGCTGGAGGAACTTCAGGTCTTTGAAAAATGCGTAAATGGGCATCCGGAAAATCGGATAAGGATCTCATATTCTTTGATAACTGCTGGTTTAGGTTAAGAGCCGGAGGCTTGTGCCAAAAGTGCCTGAAAAGCAAGCAGGCTTTGTCCGCCTTGTACGCCCACCATCACACTTCCATCTTTACGAATTACATAGGTGGTTGGGAGTACGTCCGATAGGGCAGGGTCTAAAAAAGCCAAATCTTGATCGGGTGCATCACTGTCCAATTGGCGAAAGGTTAGATTCAATTTATTTTTCTGGAGAAACGCTTGAACTTCGGCCCCTTTGTCGGCGGGATCATCCATTGAAAGGGCAAGAACCGCAACATTTGGGTTTTTTTCTGCAAATGTTGCCAGATCCGGAAGTTCTCGAATACAAGGTGGGCACCATGTGGCCCAAAGGTTTAGAAAAACAATCTTTCCTTTTTGGGCTTCGAGCCATTGCTTTAGGTCTTTACTGGTCATCAGCAACTTAGAAGCATCACCAGTGCTTTTTTTGGTTTCTTGTGGAACGGAGGGGTCGGTGCATCCCATGAATCCATAGGAGGAAATTACGGTGACCAAAGTAAAAGCAACAAAGCGAATCTTGGTGTGCATTATCGGGATCATTAAGTCTTAAAAGCTTGATGGTAAAGATTAAATAAATTACGTAATTTTAAGGCCATTCAAACCATCCTATTTTATGATCTATATGAACCTATTACGGAAAACGCTCATCTTGGGCTTGTTAACGTTGTCCATTACAGTGTCTCATGCACAAACTGGCTCTAACACCTCCGAGACTGGTCGGAATTTACTTTTACAAGCTGTCCAATATTGTGGGAGTGCCGAGGCGTTCAAATCGCTTAAAGCCCTGCAAGTACAAGCCACGTCTAAGCTACACCAAGCCGCAACCCCCATAGAAGTAAAAACGGATCGGATATATGTGTTCCCCACCAAAGTGATAACCAAAATTTTCGTGACGGGTCAACAAGCTGCCGAAATTATCAATGGCGACAAGGCTTTTCATGTCTTGAATGGGGTTCGACTTGAGTTGTCTAAGGCGGAAACACGACGAATGCGTATGTTGCAATGGGCCGAATTGCCTTTTTTGCTATCTCAGGCGAACGATCCAACCCTGAAGGTGGACTTTGCGGGCACAAGTACCGTTGAAGATCGTGCCGTAAATGTGGTTTTGATTTTGCCTCCGGGAGAAAAAGAGGTGGTTCAACTCTACTTGGATGCCGAGTCTGGGAAACCCATTACCCTTATTTTTGTGGATCAGGGCAATCCGCAGAACCCCGTTGGATATTGGACTTATCGGGATTGGAAAAAAGTCGGCAACTTCCAATTCCCACATAAAATGACCTTGTATGCGAATGATAAAACCGTACAAGAAACACAATGGGATGCGGTAAGCATCAATCCCGATGTGGACGAAAACATTTTTTTAGGGCAATTGGATGAATAGCTTATACCATTTTGTGCGAAAAGATAGCCTGAAAATGCTGCCCATATTGGCTTTCTGTTGGGGGTTCATGTTTACGAGCTGCCAGCGAGAAAAGCCTGTACAAGCCAAAGACGTCATAATACGGGCGCAGAAGATACATGGATCTCACCTTTTGGATCGTGCAAAGGTCGAGTTTGTTTTTAGGGGTAAAAAATTTGAGGTACTCCGTTTTAACGGCCAATATCAGTACAAACGCCAATATCAGGATTCTACGGGTATTTTTGAGGAATATTTGACCAATGAGGGTGTTTCACGTATCCGTAATGGTAAACCGCAAACGTTATCCGATGACGAAAAAGCCCAAATAGAGACTGCCCTAAACTCTGTTGTATATTTCGCCCTTTTGCCTTATAACCTGAAAGATAAAGCCGTTCAAGCAAAATATTTAGGAACGGTTCAGGTGGAAGGACAGCCTTACCACCAAATAGAAGTGCACTTTGCTGAACAGGCCGGCGGAAAAGATTGGCAGGATCGCTATATCTACTGGTTCCACCAAAAAATGGGAACCATGGATTATTTGGCCTATTTTTATCACACTAACGAATCAGGTGCTCGTTTTAGGAAAGCCGCCAATCCACGAATAATTTCAGGTGTACGGATCGCAGACTATTTGAACTACCGTGCCCCAGAAGGGGTGACCTCGGTGGTGCATGAAAATTTGTTATCCTTCCCACAGCGATTTGAAAACGGCGAATTGGCCTTGCTGTCTGAAGTAAACTTGGAGCAAGTCACGATTACGCCATTAGCAGGTTCTTGGCGGGCTACACAGACAAAGCATTGAGTTTAGGAAGAACAAACTGTATATTTCCAGATTGTAGATAGCGTTTGGGACTGAAGTTAGCTTCTTTTCCTGCGTGCTTTGGGGAATATCCACCCCGACTCTATCCACCAAAAACAGAAATATATTATGAGACCTTCTCACTTTTTTATGGTATTTGGCTTGTTTGGTTTACTGATGGGGACAACCGGCTGTAATCTGTTCAAAAAGCCGACCAGTACCAATCCCAATGGTGGCGGAACGGTTGTTGTGAATCCACCGCCAACCACAATTAATCCTCCTGCATTACAAACCGTTTTGGTCGGGACTTTCGACGATATTCGCACGGGCGGAATGTCTTTTGCCACCAGCCCTTCCTTTAGTCAGGCGCGTTCCGCGCTCCTCGCTCGTTTTCCCAGAACGCGAATCGTGACCTTTTCAGCACTTACGACTGAAAATTTGGACAATGTTAAGGTGCTGATTTTACATGTTTTACGGGGGCAGAAACAGCAAATGACGCCGCTTACGCCCGCCGAACGCCAAAATCTGATTAACTTTGTAGCCAATGGCGGATCTGTATTCATCATGACGGATCATATTGATTTTAATGAGGCCAATCAAAGCCTCTTAGCGCCATTTAACATGAGCAGCCGAGGCGTTGTACGGGATATGAGTGTGGTCAATGTGTCCTCGCCAAGGAACAATTCCATCACAAATGGCCGATTTGGTGTTGTGAATAGCTTTTCTCAAAATTGGTCGGGTGGATTTTCCCGCGTGCCTTCTAATGCGCTACGGATTGCGGGCAATCAGCAAGGAGATGCTTTAGTGGTTTTTGAACCGCGCGTTATTTCCAATATTGCGGGAGCGGTAGTGCTTTTTTCGGATGTAAGTACTTTTATTGATGACAAGGCAACGGGCATGTACAGCACAAATGAGATTTTGTACCTCAATACCTTGGATTATTTGTTGGGAACTGCCCGCTAAGAATACATTAAAGAAGGCGGTTCGGTATGGATCGCCTTTTTGTTTATGGAAAAAAATGCTTATCCGCCCTTCGTCCAAAAAACGCTTGATCGGTTTTTAGAACCGCAAGAAAAGGTTCGGTTTTCAGATACCAGCCAACGCGATGCCATGCTCTTAGACCTCAGACGGCCACTTTTGATGGCCCTGCTATGGTTGATGCTGGTTTGGATTTTGTTGCTATGGCTTAATCCAAATTGGCCGCCAAAGTGGCAATGGTCACAAACGTTCCAGAATTGGGTCGGGATCGGTTTGGTGCTGTGGTCTCTTGGGCGCATCCTCTGGATGTTCGAAATAGCCTACGAAGAGGTTTGGTATTTTGTAACCGACCGCCGATGTATTGTGGTGGCCAAAGGGCATTTTATCACCCATACCGATGATATGTACCCCGATCCTCAGGCCGAAATCCGTGTTGAGATACACCAAAACGGATGGGGAGATGTGTATTTTGAACGATTGCCCGAAGAAGATGATCATAGAAAAGCGGATTTGGAAATGTGCTTCTTCGGCATTCGAGACCACGAAGGTGCAAAGATCGCATTAGAGCAATTTACTAAAGAGCATCAACAAAAAAACGTAGATTAAACCTTCAATATGCAATTTCTGAAGGAAGCTGTAATAACTGTGTGTAATGGTGGTGTGCTCATTTACCCCACCGAAACTGTTTATGGCATAGGCGGGGATGCACATCGGGAAGAGGTGATTGCACGTGTGCAAAAAATAAAAGGAAGGGATGCCCAAAAACCCATGTTGGTTCTTACAGATGTGTGGGAACGAGCATTGCCTTGGATCGCAGAGCAGACGCCTATTCATCAAGCCCTGATGGATACAGACCTCCCCCTAACCATTTTGTTTAAACCTACAAACCGAGTTCCCGATCGTCTGCGTGCGTTATCTGCTTTAATTGGTATTCGTAAAACAACGCATCCGTTTTGTCAAAAACTAATCAGGAATACAGATTCCTTATTGCTTTCAACGTCCGCAAACCCATCTGGAAGCCCAGCAACACACAACCTGAGTCAATTAGCAAGTGATTTCTTGGCGCAGGTTGACCTAACGGTGGATTTCGGGATATTACCCGCACAATTGCCTTCCTCGGTGGTGATGGTGGAAGGGGGTAAGATACGGTTGATACGAGAAGGTGCTATTGGCATAGCAATATTACACCGCCTTTTAGGTGTAGAATAAGGAAAACCATCTGGATTCTATAAGGGAAATAGCGTATCTTATGCAACTGATTTAGCAAATATTGATCAAACAAAAGGTTCATGCAACAAGATTTTGTGTACATCCGAAATTTGGCCCAGCACGTTGGAAATGTCGTAACGCTAAAAGGGTGGCTCTATAACAAACGATCCTCTAAAGGCTTGCATTTTCTAATTTTACGAGACGGAACTGGATTGGCGCAGTGTGTGGTAGCGGAGCAAGAAGTGAGTGAGGAGGCGTGGTTGGCGGCTGAAAATGCAACCCAAGAAAGTTCTTTATCACTCACGGGGCTTGTTCGCAAGGACGAAAGACAAATTGGGGGCTACGAATTGGTAGTCCAAAATGCAACATTGATCCAACAATCCGAAGGCTATCCTATTACCCCAAAGGAACATGGTATTGAGTTCTTGATGGATCAACGCCACCTTTGGCTTAGAAGCCAACGCCCTTGGGCTACGATGCGCCTCCGGAACAATATTATCATGTCCATCCATCACTTTTTCCAAGAACAAGGGTTTGTGCAGATGGATGCACCTATTTTCACCGGAAATGCAGTCGAAGGAACATCAACCCTCTTTGAAGTGGATTATTTTGAGGATAAAGCCTACCTCACACAGTCTGGACAGTTGTATGGCGAGGCAATGGCGATGGCCTTGGGCAAGATTTACACCTTTGGCCCCACCTTCCGTGCCGAAAAATCCAAAACCCGACGACACCTCACCGAATTTTGGATGATTGAGCCGGAAATGGCATTCTACGACTTGGCAATGGATATGGATTTGGCCGAGGGTCTGTTACGCCGAATTTTGCGGGATGCAATGACCAATTGCAAGTCCGAGTTGGAAATCCTTGGGCGTGATCTCTCTCTCCTGGAAAAAGCAGATGCCAACTTCCCGCGCATCCATTATTCCGATGCCGTGGAATTGCTTAAAAGCAATAAGAGCATGGAAATGTTAGACCGAGAATTGGAAGAAGCCTTCAATCAGGAAAAAGTACTCCGTGCAGAACTCGCGGAGATAAAGAAAAATTATGGCTCGGCAAAAAAGTGGGAGAAAAAGAAGTTCGATGCCCGCGAAATCGAAATCAACCAATTGCTTGAAGACTGCGCAGAGCGCCAACGGAACTTGCCCAAGTGGAAAGCCTCGGCGTTAGCGTTTGAGTGGGGAAACGATTTGGGCGGAAGTGACGAAACCGTCCTTACCAAACACTTCGATACACCGATTATGGTTCACCGCTATCCCGCTGCGGTCAAGGCATTTTATATGAAGCGCGATCCAGAAGACGACCGCTTGGCGCTTGGCGTAGATGTGCTTGCACCAGAGGGATATGGCGAAATTATCGGCGGCGGTGAACGTGCTACTGATTTACAATTCCTCTTAGATCAAATTCGGGCACATGGCTTACCGGAGTCCGCCTTTACGTGGTATTTAGACCTACGGCGTTTTGGCTCCGTGCCACATAGCGGATTTGGCCTTGGTTTAGAGAGAACCGTTTGTTGGGTAGGTGGTCTGAAACACGTCCGTGAGGCAATCCCATTCCCACGCCTGATGAGCCGTCTAAGCCCTTGAGCGCAAAAACCGAGCTTTATTATATTTGGCTAGATCACCGTTTAACACGCTAAAACGCTTTTTTGACGTTAAGACAATCGTGCTTCTTCTGTACACTACAGATAGAATATCCCACCCGATGGGGCTATAAGTGTTTAGTGTTTTTCTATGCGATTATTATAGCTTATTGTCTCGTTGTTTCGACTCACTCAGCCAACATGGATGGCTATATTCAGCCAACATGGATGGAGCATTGGCTACATTAACCAGTTTTTCCTCGTCATGTAAAGATGCCACCCCTACGGCGTTTTGCCATTCATTAATAAAGTAGAACAAACCCTTGTAAAACCAGAATTTATGCAATCCCGCAAGCTCTTACATGACGCTCATGAGGCCGGAACTGGCTTTTGCGGGCTTCCACTTGATTACATAATGCACGTTTAAGCATTAAAATCCTTTTAAGTAAAAACTGGCTCAATAAAGCTTTTATGATATTAGATCTTTTTTGAAAAAACATTTGGTGAGATTGGAAAGGGCTTTATTCATGTACACCACCTTAACGCAATCGTGGAAATTGGAAAAGAATATAAAATTTATCCCAAAAACGATTTGATTCCTGTTTGCCCGAATTGCCATGCAATGATTCATTCAGAAAGAACTGCTTTTACAGTGAACGAAATAAAAGAAATAATAAAAACTACTGCTAACACAGGTTTGTCGTTAGTGGGCGGACAGTGCGGATAGAAACATTTGAGCAATTAATAAACGTCGGTGTTGGCAAACTTTACGATTTTAAAAGCGCACCAATGCAAAGCCCAGAACCATTTATCGCAATAACATCAGTACGATATTTTAATTTAAAAATCTAACAAACGAAGATATTTTTTATCTATCAGTCGTGTTAAAAAAGACTTTATTACGAAATTAAAAAAGGCCACTCCATTTAAGGAAGCGGCCTTTGAAAATTGCAACCACATTTATGGTTTTGTGAACGCAGTGAGGGTGGTGTTTCCGCCCGGATATTGACCTCTTAAGTAGATTACATCTCCGGATTTGTAGTTCTTATATTCACGTAGAAAGTCGGCTTTTGACTTTACGACTACCATATCGTTACGGTTTTTTCCTACAAACTGGATAAGGAAATTATTCCGCAGATCGGCTTCTTTATATGCCACACCAAGAGGTGTAACCTCTGTTACCAAGACCCCTGTCGCGTTCTCGTTGAATTTGAGCCTTTGACGAAGATCCGATGTGAGGTTTTCGAGGGAGAATCCCAATTTGTCTAAGGTCGTCCGGGCTTCCTCGTCATCGCTTGGCGGGTTTGTGGTATCTTCGTTGGCATCTACCAATGTATCGGTAGGACGCTCGGCCAAAGTCACGGTTGTTTTGCGTTCTTTCCCGTCTCGGAAGTAGGTCATGTTAACCTTCGTGCCGGGTGGCATATTGGCAACCATCGAGCGCAGGTGGTCGGGGCCGCTAATTTTTCGTCCATTCAGCGATGTAATGACGTCATCTGGAAGTAAGCCTGATTTCTGGGCAGGGGAGTCATCATTTACACTGCTCACGAGTGCGCCACCCGTCGGAAGGCTCATTGCCCGTGCCAATCCTGCCGGAACAGCCGCTGGCATCAGGCCGAGAAATCCGTAACTAACCTTTCCTTTGTTGATGATTTGATCCACCGAATTGCGAACAATGTCTGCTGGAATGGCGAACCCAATGCCTTGGAATCCACCTGAACGCGAGAGAATGGCAGAGTTTACACCAATCACTTTGCCTTGCAGGTTTAGCAAAGGACCACCCGAATTGCCCGGATTGATGGCGGCGTCGGTTTGGATGAAATTAGAAAACGTGGTAAGTTCAGCCTTATTCCGTCCCATCGCACTAATAATTCCGGCGGTAACGGTATTGCCCAAGTCTTGCTCAAACGGAGAGCCGATGGCCACCACCCATTGCCCTACTTTGAGGTTAGAAACTTCACCCAGTTGAACCGTTGGAAAGTTGTTTCCTTCAATTTTGATGACCGCAAGGTCGTTGCTTGCATCGGTTCCAATGACTTTGGCCTTATAGGTTTGGGAATCAAAGGTTTTAACCTCTAATTCGGTAGCATCTTTAACAACGTGGTTATTGGTTACGATGTAGCCGTTTTCGCGGATGAGGAATCCGGAGCCAAGACCTTGTTGGAATTGATCGCGAGACCTAGGGACGTTGTTTTCTTGATCCCCTTGTTCGTCGAAAAAGAACCGAAATGGGCTTCCATTACCAAAGGGATTGGACATACCTTTCACCTTTTGGGTTGGAATAATTTGGACGACGGCTGGATTTACGGTTTCGGCCACTGCAGAAAAGGCATTACCCAGGTCTTCTGGTGTGGCAATTCCGGTTGAGGCATGGACTTTGTTTGGTGTGAAGAACTTGGAGCCGGCAGTAAAAGCCATACCACCGAAGAAGGCGGAGACCGCTACAAGGATCCCCATGAGCATTTTTCGCTTCATGTCTTTCATAGCTTATGGGTTAAGGTTTTGAAGGTTATATAGATGGAAATTATTGGCTTGTTTCACGCAAAAAAGAGGGTTGGGTTTCATGAACAAAAAACAAGACATGCGCCAGAACGGATCTATACGCATGTCTTTTGTTCCAAACCACAGAACATGAATCGTAGCGTAAGAGGAACGGATCTTTGGGCTTTAATATTGTTAGACGGCATAAAAAAAGCGCATCGGAGTCGAGGCGCTTTTTTCAAATTTTATCTAAAAGATTTTGTTAGCTGCCGGGGATTCCCGCTTCCGTCATGCTGCGCACATCCAAGACGGCATCCAATTCCTCCTCCGTTAGCAAGCCCAATTCCTTCACCACGACACGGACGGATTTGCGTTCTTTTGCGGATTGCTTGGCTACTTTTGCCGCCATGTCGTACCCTATCGTCCGGTTAAGGGCGGTTGCAATGGAGGGATTTAGCTCCAAAAGTTCCTTACAGCGGGCTTCGTTTGCCACTATACCATCGAGGCATTTGGTGCGGAAGGCATCGAGGCCATTAGACAAGATGGCAACGCTTTCTAACATTGCATGAGCCATGACGGGCATCATGACATTCAGTTCAAAATTACCCATTTGCCCACCGACGGTAATGGTGGTCAGGTTGCCTTGCACCCGTGCAGAGACCATCATCATGGCCTCGCTCATGACGGGATTCACCTTTCCGGGCATGATGGAAGAGCCGGGTTGAAGGTCGGGGAGGAGGATTTCGCTGAGACCGCTGGTCGGGCCGGAACCAAGCCAACGAATATCGTTTACGATTTTCATCACTGTGACCGCCAACGTATTGAGTGCGCCAGCAACCGAGACATAGGCATCTTTTGAGGCTTGCGCTTCCATATGGTTTTCGGCTTCGTGGAAGGCCATTCCCGTTTGTTCGGAGATGGCCGCAATCGCATTTACAGGAAAAGCCGGTGGGCAGTTAATCCCTGTTCCGGTGGCAGTTCCGCCCAAAGCCAGTTCAGAAAGTTCTTCAGAAGCGCGTTCGATTCGGGTGCGTGCTTTGGCCATTTGTGCGGCATATCCGCCAAATTCTTGGCCTAAGCGAACCGGCGTGGCATCCATTAAGTGGGTACGTCCACTTTTGACCACATGATCAAAAGCCGCTGCTTTGGCGTTTAGAGACGCCTCAAATGCCGCGAGGGCCGGAAGTAATTCCCGTTCGATGGCCACACGAGCCGCAACATGCATAGCCGTTGGGATCACATCGTTGGAAGATTGTGACATGTTAACGTGGTCGTTGGGATGGATCTTTTTCCCCCCACGTTCGCCACCCATCGCCACAGTACCGAGATTCGAGATCACCTCATTTGCATTCATGTTGGTGGAGGTTCCGGAACCCGTTTGGAAAATGTCTAAGACAAATTCGGCGTCCATTTCCCCAGCAATCACTTTATCACAAGCAGCTTGAATAATGACGGATTTTTCTGCCTCTAAAAGTCCTATTTTTTCGTTCGCAATCGCACACGATTTCTTGACGATGCCCAAGGCTTCGATGAAGCGACGTGGGAAGCGAAGCGAGCTAATCGGGAAGTTATTCTTGGCACGTTCGGTTTGTGAACCATACCAAGCAGTAGCCGGAACTTGGACATCGCCCATAGAGTCCCGTTCAATACGAAATTCACTCATCATAGTCTGGATTATTGGGTCTGAATATCATTATTGTTGAACAATCAATAGCGCATTGGGCGCAACTCAAAAAGGTACGTATGCCTGCTTGAATTCACCGTCAAAACGTTCGTTCCTTCATGAAAATCTTTCAAACCATCGCCGAAGCACAGGCTTTTTCTAATGCACAACTTCGTGCTGGCCGCCGATTGGCCCTCGTCCCCACAATGGGCGCGCTCCACGAAGGCCACTTGCGCTTGGTGGATGAGGCATTCCGACATGCAGACGCGGTGGTGGTTTCTATATTTGTCAATCCAACACAGTTTGGGCCAAATGAGGACTTTTCCCGTTATCCGCGCACGCTGGAGGCCGATCTCGCAGCCCTTCAAGCACGAGGTGTCTCTGGCGTTTTTACCCCGACGGTTGCCGAGATGTATCCGCTCAATGACCAGACGTGGGTGGAGGTTCATGGGTTAGATGCACATCTTTGCGGCCCTTTTCGTCCGGGACATTTCCGAGGAGTTACGACGGTGGTTGCACGTCTTTTTTTGGCCTGCCGTCCGCAGGTAGCGGTTTTTGGTCTGAAAGACGCCCAACAATTCCTGATCCTTCGTCGGATGGTGCGCGATCTACACTTTGGGATCGAAATGGTGGGGATGGAGACGGTGCGGGAGTCGGATGGTCTTGCGATGTCTTCTCGGAACCGTTACTTAGGTGAAGCGGAACGGGAAAAAGCGGGTATTATCTCTAAAGCGGTTTTATTGGGGCGAGATTTGGTGACTGCTGGCGAACGTCGTCCTGATGTGGTGGAAAAAGCCATGCGGGATGCAATGGCATCGGTGGAGGGCGTTTCCGTCCAATATGCCGAAATTGTGGACGCCGAGCAATTACAACGCCCTAACTTGATTTTACCCGAAACCGAGTATTTGGTGGCTGTTGCTGGCTTTCTTGGGCAAACGCGGCTGATAGACAATCAATTTGTTTCTACTCGTGGATCGTTATCTGCCCCATCTTCTTTGTAACGAGCATTATTGGATTCGCTATAATGGATGGCTGTGTCATGCATGGGTAGCTTTCTGATGTACTTCACCGAGGAAGTGCAAAGTTAGCCCCATCGGGGTCGTATCTTCTCCTCTTAAATCCGATCTTCTGCCTGTCGAGTCCGATTCTTGAGCTTGTCGAAAGCCCGTTTCTTACTCACGTTGTGTTTTCTCTTAAGGCTAAATCTGTTTTTTGTGCGCCTACATTTCCTCCCTAAAGGACTGCGTTAAAGCATTGCTTTTGCTTGATGTTACCGACCTGATGGGTGGTGTTGCTTTATGCTCTCCGGTTTGAAAATAACCCCGTATTTCAGCTTGGGGTTTCGTGCAAATACCTCAGCCATCGGCTTCTGTTTTCGTGAAATGAGGCATTTCCAAGTAAATAAAGGTTAATTTATCACAAGACTTGTTGCATTGGGATAAGTAAAATGTTTACGCTTAGTTTAAGCGTGTATTCCCCCTTAATATTAATCCATATAAAACGATGAAGGATTTTTCGATATATTCAAATGTCAAAACAGATCGTGACTTCTTAGCGTCAACAGGTGTAAATAAGACAGATTTTCTAATGCTTCTTTGTGAATTTGAGCAAATAGAATTTCAAATCAGGACTTCATTTCCGTCTTGAACGAAGACTCAATATGACAAAAATTTATCTACTTTTTAGGTTTTAGATAGCCCTGAAATACGTTTTTTTTGTTTTATTTTACCTCAAAAACGATCCAACATCAGATTTAATGGGCTTAATTTTTTTGATTACTAAGGCAAGTATTAGC
Organism: Rhodothermia bacterium; assembly: GCA_017303715.1. Classification (GTDB taxonomy): domain Bacteria; phylum Bacteroidota; class Rhodothermia; order Rhodothermales; family UBA2364; genus UBA2364. The sequence goes on from JAFLBZ010000044.1 coordinate 32,709, forward strand.
ACTTGAAGGGGTGCTTCCGGCACGAGATGCAGAAGGACTAGCCTTAAAGATGGAAGAAGTTCTTCTAATTGATGTCACAGAGCTTCCTATAGAACGACCTAAAGTATTGGAAAAACAGAAAATACATTATTATAGTAAAAAAAACACACACCATAAAGACCTTGATGATTAAAAACGTCCATAAATAGAAAATCGGAAGAAGAGTTCTGTAAGAATCACAGTCGAGCATGTAATGGGCTTTTTAAAACGATTCCGAGTATTGTCTGAAAAACTTAGACGTATGAAAAGAGAGACTGCTGAAATGATACTGGAAATTTGTGCAGGATTATGCAATTTAAAACTCAAAAATTCAAAACATGAATTTTGCACCCAAACTTAATTCCTTCTAAACCCAATAAAAACAAGCGCAAAAAGTCTAGTTTTTTGAATCCAAAATCCGTAAAGGGATTAATATATCTTTCTGTGACTGCCATTTCTTTACTTTTTTAGGCATTGATGCCGTGTTGGTGACGGTTAAAGTTGTTCAACTTCTTCTTTAGACAGGTCTGTCGCTTCCTGTATTTGCTCAATGGTAAATCCCATTGATTTTA
>JAFLBZ010000045.1 GCA_017303715.1 Rhodothermia bacterium
TCTACGAAGAGGCCACCCCTACGGGGCTTTGATTTGTCACGGCTAAAGCCGAAGATCGGCCACCTGCACAAAACCCCACGCTAAAGCATGGGGTTATAAGGCGTCTCGCAACGTCACGCAAGAGCGCAGAGAGAACGGCACAAAAAACACTAACGCCGTCCTTCAGGGCGGTGAGATCGGCACGCGAACACCAAAGGGCTTTAGCCCTGAAAGATGGATAAAGGCGAATGCCGTTCGTCGGAAACGGGTTTCTACGAAGAGGCCACCCCTACGGGGCTGGGCTGTTCGTTAGGAACGGGTTTCTACGAAGATGTCACCCCGATGGGGCTGGGCTGTGCGCTTGATGACGAATTTCTACGAAGATGCCACCCCTACGGGGCTTTGCTGTGCGTCGGAAACGATTTTCTACGAAGATGCCACCCCTACGGGGCTGGGCTGTGCGTTAGGAACGGGTTTCTACGAAGATGCCACCCCTACGGGGCTGGGCTGTGCGTTAGGAACGGGTTTCTACGAAGATGCCACCCCTACGGGGCTGGGCTGTTCGTTAGGAACGGGTTTCTACGAAGAGGCCACCCCTACGGGGCTTTGATTTGTCACGGCTAAAGCCGAAGATCGGCCACCTGCACAAAACCCCACGCTAAAGCATGGGGTTATAAGGCGTCTCGCAACGTCACGCAAGAGCGCGGAGAGAACGGCACAAAAAACACTAACGCCGTCCTTCAGGGCGGTGAGAACGGCACGCGAACACCAGAGGGCTTCAGCCCTGAACACTAACGCCGTCCTTTAGGGCGGTGGGAACAGCATGCGAACACCAGAGGGCTTCAGCCCTGAACACTAACGCCGTCCTTTAGGGCGGTGAGAACAGCACGCGAACACCAAAGGGCTTCAGCCCTGAACACTAACGCCGTCCTTCAGGGCGGAGAGATCGGCACAAAAAACACTAACGCCGTCCTTTAGGGCGGAGATGCGAGCACTCAAGAACAGAGGGCTTTAGCCCTGAAAGATGGATAAAGGCGAATGCCGTGCGTTGGGAACGGTTTTCTACGAAGATGCCACCCCTACGGGGCTTTGATTAGTCACGGCTAAAGCCGAAGATCGGCGTCTTGCACGAAACCCCACGCTAAAGCATGGGGTTAATTCCAAGCTGGATAGCGTATCACAACGCCACCCATCAGGGCGGTGAGGATAACATCAAAACACTAACGCCGTCCTTTAGGGCGGTGAGATAGACACGCAAGCACCAGAGGGCTTCAGCCCTGAACACTAACGCCGTCCTTCAGGGCGGTGAGAACGGCACAAAAAACACTAACTCCGTCCTTCAGGGCGGTGAGATCGGCACAAAAAACACTAACTCCGTCCTTCAGGGCGGTGAGATCGGCACAAAAAACACTAACTCCGTCCTTTAGGGCGGAGATGCGAGCACTCAAGAACAGAGGGCTTCAGCCCTGAACACTAACGCCGTCCTTTAGAGATGGCATATTATTTATTGACTATCTATCCGATATAAAATACGCTTAAAGATTCCCTCCTTCTTAAAGGTATTGTCTTACTGGAAATTAGCCAAGTCTTCCCCAAAAAGCGTTCGTGCTACCGACATTGTGTGAGTTCACCAAAAAAGGGCTTCCAAAAAGGGGAGAATGTTGTATATTGCGTCCCACCAATTTTCAACCCATCCTTATAGCCTCATGAGACAACCACCAGATGTTCGGTTTATGCAGGAAGCGATCCACCTATCGGTAGAGAATGTGGCGTGTGGTCATGGAGGCCCTTTTGGGGCGGTGGTGGTGAAAGACGGAAGAATTATCGCACGAGGGGCAAATAGTGTTACCCGCCTCAACGATCCAACTGCCCACGCCGAGGTGATGGCCATTCGGGAGGCATGTGCTGTTCTGAACACGTTTCAGCTTATTGGCTGCGAGATTTACAGCAGTTGCGAGCCATGTCCCATGTGTCTCGGTGCCATTTATTGGGCGAGGCCAGATGCCCTCTATTTCGCCAATAGCAAAGAAGACGCTGCCGCCATTCACTTTGATGACCAATTTATTTACGAAGAGTTAGCCCTGCCCTTAGAAAAAAGAAAGCTCTTTACCCGCCAAATGTTGCGCGATGACGCCCTTGAAGCGTTTAAAAAATGGGCCGAAAGTAGCGCTAAAATTGAATATTGACATGATTTCATTCCTCCTAAACCATCAGTTGATCCATACGGATCATCCGGCGGGTAGCACCCTTTTAGATTTTGTTCGATACCACAAACGGTTGACTGGTACAAAAATTGGATGTCGGGAAGGGGACTGCGGCGCTTGTACCCTCTTGGTTGGCGATTTTGAGGACGGCAAATTGGTGTATCGGAGCGTAACTTCTTGTATTATGCCGCTTGGCAACGTGAATGGACGCCATGTTGTCACCGTCGAGGGCATTAATGTGGAAGGGCTAAGCCCCGTACAAGCGGCAATGGTGGCGACAAATGGTACCCAATGCGGCTTTTGTACCGTTGGATTTGTGATGTCGTTAACGGGCTTTATGATGTCCGCCCACAAGCCAACCGTAGAAGAAGCCATAACCGCGATTGATGGAAATATTTGCCGTTGCACGGGTTATAAGTCCATTGAAAGAGCCGTGGCGTCAATCACCGAGACGGTTTTAACGTTAAACGAAGAGGATCGTTTGGTCGAAATGGCCGAAAAAGGGTATCTTCCGCTCTATTTTGCCCAGATCAAGACTAGGCTTATGGCCTTGCAGATGGAATTGGCGGAAAAATACAGGGGCATTCCGGAGGATCATAATGTTGTTTTGGGTGGTGGAACGGACTTGTTGGTTCAACGTCCCGAAAATGTACGGGAGAGCAAACCCCGTTTGGTGGCAAGGGAGATGGATTTGCAAGGCATTTGGATGGAAAATGGACGTTGTTATTTGGGCGCTTCGACCACAGCTACGCAAATTGCCACATCCGAGGTCATGAAGAAGTATTTGCCCAGTCTTCCAAAAGTCATCCGTTTGGTCTCTTCCACTCAAATCAGAAACAAAGCAACCTTGGCCGGCAATATCGTAAATGCCTCTCCAATTGGTGATTTCAGCATTTTCTTCATGGGTCTTGATGCTGATGTACACCTTTCTACCCGATCAGGACGCGCCAGAACCGTTCCGCTTCGTGATTTTTACATTGGTTATAAACAATTGGCCAAGCGGCCCGAAGAACACCTAACGGCCATCTCGTTCCGGCCTCCGTCACCTCATACCCATGTAAACTTTGAGAAAGTTTGCAAGAGAACGCATTTAGACATCGCCAGTGTCAACTCCGCCTGTTCTATCCAAACGGACGAATCCGGAAAAATCACCAAAATTCATCTTTCTGCGGGTGGTGTTGCGCCATACCCCAAATACCTTAGTGAAACTTGCCAGTTTTTGACCGGAAAAATAGTGGACGAAGCCCTTTTCGTGGCTGCAAACGAGATCTTGCAAAAGGAAATTGCGCCCATTAGCGATGTACGAGGCACTGCGGAATACAAGCGTCTCCTTGCACGACAACTGTTTTTTGCCCATTTTCAAGCCGCTTTTCCCGAAATTCGATTTGTTTAGGAAGACCACCATGAAGCAAGACACGATAAACACGCCACTCCCTTTGGGCAATCCAGATGCTATCGGACACGTTACCGGTCGCTCCCTATATTTAGACGACCTTCCCGTGATGCAAGAAACCCTTTCCCTTTTGGTGATGGATTCACCGGTTGCACATGGTAAATTAACCAAGTTGGACGTCCAAAAAGCCTTGGAACTCCCCGGCATCGTGGCCATTTTCACCGCGAAAGACGTCCCCGGCGAAAACCAAATTGGTGGGATTTTGCCAGATGAACCGCTTTTTGCCGAGGATGAAGTGCATTATCAAGGCCAGCCCATTTTGCTCATTGCCGCCGAGACCGAGCATGAGGCAGAAACCGCACGAAAGGCCATCTCAGTTGAAATTACGCCTTTGCCCGTCGTTACGGATCCACGCGAGGCGTATGCAAGCGGGCAACTTCTTTCGGCCTCCCGTACCTTCAAAATGGGAAATACTGAAGAAAGTTTTGCAACATGTGCCCATGTTTTTTCTGGACTTGCAGAAAATGGCGGACAGGAGCACCTTTATTTAGAAACGCAAGGTGCTTATGCCTATCCTACGGAATCTGGCGGCGTCAAGGTACACTCTTCTACTCAAGGCCCTACGGCTGTTCAACGTACCGTTGCACGGGTTTTGGGTCTATCCATGAACCGTGTAGAGGTGGATGTGACCCGTTTGGGTGGTGGATTTGGCGGCAAAGAGGATCAAGCCTCGCTTTGGGGTGCATTGGCGGCCTTAGCCGCTTGGAAAACCGGACGAGCTGCAAAATTGGTTCCTCATCGTATGCAAGACTTGCGCATGACAGGTAAGCGACATCCCTATTCAAGCGATTACAAAATAGGTTTAGACAAAGACTTACATATTTTGGCATATGAGGCTACCTATTTTCAAAATGGTGGGGCAGCGGCGGATCTTTCCCCGGCTATTTTAGAACGCACCCTTTTCCATGCCACCAATTGTTATGCTATCCCCAACGTAACAGCAACCGCACATGCTTGCAAAACCAACCTCCCACCCAATACGGCGTTCCGAGGATTTGGCGGGCCACAAGGGATGTTTGTTATCGAGGCAGCCATTCACCATGCCGCGCGTGAACTTGGGGTCTCGGCAGCTACAATTCAAGAAAAAAACCTTGTCGAAGACGGCTATGAAATGTCGTATGGCCAAAAACTGACCGCCGCAAAAGCAAAACCCACATGGAAAAAAGCGTCAGAAAAATTCGACTTACACGGCTTGCAAGATTCGATTGCGCAGTTTAACCAAGCACAGCATTATCAAAAAAAGGGTCTTTCCATTATGCCCATTTGTTTTGGAATCTCGTTCACCAATACGATGATGAATCAAGCACGCGCATTGGTACATGTTTATTCCGATGGCAGTGTAAGTATTAGTACAGGTGCTGTTGAAATGGGTCAGGGCGTGAATGCAAAAATGATGCAAGTGGCGGCAAAGACATTCGGCATTCCATTAGAACGGATCCGTTTGGAAACCACCAATACCGGAAGGGTTGCGAATACCTCCCCTTCGGCAGCGAGTGCAACAGCGGATTTAAATGGCAAAGCCGTCTCGGATGCCTGTAAACAGATCCGAGGACGCATCATAACCGTATTGTCCGAACTTGCCGGAACCAATAATGTGGACATTGCAGAGGGAAAAATCTGGGTTAACAAGGCCATTTCAGATATTTCGTGGCCTCAATTGGTTCAAACCTGTCATGCCAAACGCATTAATCTAAGCGCAAAAGGCCACTACGCCACGCCAGAAATCCATTTTGATAAGACCACCGAAAAAGGCCATCCCTTTGCATATCATGTCTATGGAACCGCCATTACCGTGGCAAAAGTGGATTGTATTCGGGGCACATACACTTTCGACTTGGTTAAATTGGTGCATGATGCCGGATCAAGCATGAATCCCTTGGTGGACTTAGGCCAAATTGAAGGTGGGTTGGTGCAGGGTATGGGTTGGATGACGATGGAAGAAGTGGTATATGACCGAGAAGGAAAACTGCGCTCTAATGCCCTTTCAACGTATAAAATTCCAGACATCTATGCCATCCCCTCGACTTTAGAAGTGGACTTTTTGGAAGAAGAAGGTCCTGAATTGGCCATTTTCAAATCGAAGGCCGTAGGTGAACCTCCTCTTATGTACGGCATTGGGGCTTATTTTGCGATTTATAATGCCATTGCCGCCTTTAATCCCTCTGCTCAACCCGACTACTCGGCTCCGATGACGCCCGAAAAGGTACTTATGGCCCTTTACGCCAACGAAAAAGCATGAAAAAACGCATTGGTTTGTACAGCCGTCGCTGTTTTGTCCGTGGCAAATTGGAAGAAGCCATTGTATTTACAGCACATGGAAAAATCACAGAAGTCCGAAAAGGGCGAAAAATATTCCCCGACGAAGCCGTTCAGGACTATGGAGATGCTGTGATGATGCCGGGCGTAATTGATGCACATGTTCACATCAATGAACCGGGACGCACAAATTGGGAAGGCTTCGAGACCGCAACCAAAGCGGCAAGTTTTGGGGGGACTACCTTTTTGGTGGACATGCCCCTAAATTCAAGTCCGGTTACAACGGATGCAAAAGCACTTGCATTAAAGCTAAAAGCCGCCTCCAACAAATCCTTGGTGCATTGTGGATTTTATGGAGGTTTGGTTCCAAGCAACCTATCCGAAATTCCAGCCCTTATAGAAGCGGGTGTTCTTGGCATTAAAACATTTTTGGTACATTCGGGAATAGATGAGTTTCCGAATGCGCGATTAGATGACCTCGACAAAATAATGCCCTTGCTTGCAAAAGCCGATCTCCCCCTTTTGGTGCATTGCGAAATTCCAGATGGGACTGGCGGTTTTTCGGACTATTCAGATCCTCACCGCTACCAGCATTACCTCAATAGCCGTCCTCCTTCTTGGGAGGTTAATGCGATTGCGGCAGTTATTGCGCTTTGTGCCAAACATAACTGTAAAACCCATATTGTACACGTCTCCGCATCGGAATCGCTGCCTCTCATCGAGGTTGCAAAAAAGGACGGATTACCCTTAACCGCCGAGACTTGTGCGCATTACCTTTATTTTTCTGCGGAAGAAATCCCAGACAGCGAACCGATTTATAAATGTGCCCCACCCATTCGGACACAAGCCAATAACCACAAATTAATAGCCGCCCTTAAGACTGGTGTTTTGGATTTTATCACATCAGATCATTCGCCAGCACCAGCAGAAGTAAAATCACTTGAAAGTGGGAATTTTAAGACGGCTTGGGGTGGTATTTCTGGTTTACAATCGCTACTTCCCGCTAGTTGGACAGCTTTAAAAGACGAATTTTCGTTGGAAGACTTCATCCCATTACTCACTGAAAAACCAGCAAAGTTTATTGGCCTATTCCCGCAAAAGGGTGTTCTCCAAGAAGGATCAGATGCAGATTTTGTGGTCTGGCAACCTGAAATCCCCTTTATCCTAAAGCAAGAAAATTTACAATATCGTCACAAATTCTCTCCCTATTTAGGCAAGCGTTTTTTGGGAAATATCATTGCCACTTATGTATTAGGAGAAAATGTCATTCATCACCGCCCAAACACCCTAAACAAAGGAACATGCATCCTAAGAAAATTCAAGAAATCATAAAAGAAGCCCCCGATTTCACCAAAAAAACCTATTTGGCCGCCGAAGCAATGGGCGGAAAAGTATTGTTTGCCACCGATGAATTTTTCGCCGAAAAAGAAAACCTAATTAAGCCCGGAAGAGGTGTTTTTATCGAGGATAAATATACCGAACGTGGCAAATGGATGGATGGATGGGAGTCTCGGAGGCGCAGAACGCCCGGCCACGATTATGCCGTGATCCAATTGGCAACCGATGGCATCGTCGCTGGTTTCGACATAGACACCAACCACTTTACAGGGAATCATCCTCCATTTGCATCGGTCGAAGGGATCCTTTTGGAGCCAGACCATAACATCAAAAACTGGGATGACCCATCCTTACGTTGGGAAGTCTTGCTCCCACGCCTTCCTCTTGATCCCGGAAGCCACAACTATTATGTATGCCACAATGCCGCTCCGGTAAATCATGTGCGCCTACACATTTTTCCAGATGGAGGAATTGCCCGTTTTCGGGTGTATGGCGATGTTCAAAAAGACTGGTCTGTGGTATCTAAAAATGCCAAAATAGACTTGGTCGCCGCCTTAAATGGTGGACATGCACTTATGTGTAACGACATGTATTTTAGCGATATGCGTAACCTAATCTTGCCACAAAAAGGCATCAATATGGGGGATGGCTGGGAAACCAAACGTAGCCGAACCCCTAACCACCATGATTGGGTGATCTTGCGACTTGGGCATAAAGGCATTTTACAAGAAGTACTCGTGGATACTGCACATTTTAAAGGCAATTACCCCGATTATTGCACTTTAGAGGGTTGTTTTGCTGAGGACGATGAAGCCGTTTTGCGCGATGACGTGGAATGGAAGGCACTTATGCCGCCCCTCAAACTCCATGCCGATGATGAGCACAAGGTCTGCCTTTCGCCACACTTGTCGCCTGTCTCGCATGTACGATTTTCAATTTATCCAGATGGCGGTGTAAGCCGTCTTCGGTTGTTTGGCCATATTGTTTAACTTACTTCACGCACATGGTTTTCGTGTTTATTTTTGCGGTTATTGCTTTTCTGGGCTTGTTCGGTTTAACGGTAATGTTCCACCTTCGGAAAACAAATAACCCAGAAGCCGCACCTGACGAAAAAACGAAAGGTTGGGCTTACATTGCCTTATTAATGGCCTTGGCCGCCGTTATTTATTCGGGCTATCGTCTTGCCTTAGGAAGCCCTTGGGAAGCCCATCTTTTTGAGTGGATGAATTTAGTCCTCCGACTGATGCACTTTACCTTTGGAATTGCATGGATTGGGGCTTCTTTCTATTTTGTTTTTTTGGAAAATGCCTTAAATAGAACCGAAAATGTACGCGAGGAATTGGCAGGAAATCTTTGGGCTGTGCATGGTGGTGGATTCTATTATTTAGAAAAATTTAAGGTTGCCCCAACCGAAATTCCAAAGAAATTACATTGGTTTAAGTATGAGGCTTATTTTACTTGGTTGTCTGGCTTTAGCCTTTTATTTGTGGTTTACTATTTCAATGCGAAATCCATGTTAATAGACCCGCAAATTATGGATATACAACCGATTACAGCCATTGCAATAGGTGTTGTCTCTCTTATTGTTGGATGGGTTGTTTATGATGGGTTATGTAGAACACCATTGGTACAAAATAATCTTTTATTTGGCCTTGTTTTTTTGGTAATATCCGTTGTTTTTGCCTTTTTCTATACGCAAGTTTTTAGCCCACGTGCGGCATTTATTCATTTTGGTGCATTCCTCGGAACTATTATGGCTGCCAATGTTTTTTTTGTAATTATCCCGTCACAGAAAGCCTTGGTGGCCGCAGCGAAAAATGGGGAAGCCCCAGATGGTCAATTGGGTAAGAAGGCAGGATTGCGCTCCTTGCACAACAATTATTTTACGCTGCCAGTCCTTTTTGTAATGATCAGCAATCACTTCCCAACGACCTTTGGCCACGCATATCCTTGGCTCATACTCTTGGGAATGTCGGTGGGTTTAGCAGGGGTTAAACACTACCTAAATGTCTTGGAAAAACACCAATACAATGTCTGGATTTTGCCCGCTTCGGTTGTTTTATTATTGGGCATTGCCTTCATCACAGGCCCAAAAGCATCGTCAAATTCAGCAAGTTGTACCCCTGTGCCTTACGAGCAAGTACACAGCATTGTCCAAACCCGATGCCAAACGTGCCATTCCTCTAATCCTACCGACGACGTGTTTAAAGTTGCCCCCAATGGCGTCTTATTTGAAACCTCGGCACACCTGATAAACGCCAAAGACAAAATTCTACAACGGGTAATCCTTACCGAATCCATGCCTTTACTCAATAAAACCAAGATGACCAAAGCCGAAAGAGAAACTCTGCGTTGCTGGATAGAACAAGGTGCAAAATCTAATTAACTATTTATTCTTTATGAATCTGAATGACCTAAACACACTCCCCCATCAGGCAGCTTACGAAGGTTTTTTTGCCTGTTGTGGTTCTGAATATTGGGCACAAAACATGGTGGGCAACAGGCCTTATGCAAGCACCGATCAAATGGTAAAAGTAGCCACAAACTTGTGGTACGACGTCTGTTCTGAAAAAGATTGGCTAAGCGCCTTTAAGCAACATCCTAAAATTGGAGACTTGGGATCGTTACAGAAAAAATTTGCCTCCACAAGTCATTTGGCGGGTGCTGAACAATCGGGTGTTTTGGCAGCAGAAACCGAAATCCTGCAAGCCTTAGCACAGGCTAATGAAGATTACGAACGTGCAAATGGCTTCATTTTTATTGTATGTGCCACCGGAAAAAGTGCAGCAGAAATGCTTGGACTTATGTGTGAGCGCCTTTCACACCAAACCACAGCAGAACTCCGCATAGCGATGGGCGAACAACACAAAATAACCCTGATACGTTTGCAAAAATGGCTGTTTCAAGCTGATTGGTCTGGGCTAAAAGTAAGCCAGCTTACCACACATGTTTTGGATACCTCGGCGGGGGAAACAGGTAAAAACATCACCATTCGCCTGCAAGACCAACTTCAAGACGGTACTTGGCAAACATTTGCTCTGGGTCAAACGAACCACGATGGCCGTATTCCAGATTTGTTACCGCCAAACAGGATCCTTCCAGCCAAAACCTACCGACTGGTTTTTGACACCGCACATTATTTCCAAAGTCGCCAACAAGAAACCTTTTATCCCGAAGTGGAAATTCAATTTATCATTCGTGATGATGCACATTATCACGTACCCCTATTACTAAATCCCTACGGATATTCCACATACCGTGGAAGTTGAGTGCCCGCCCTCTTAATCCTGCTAAAACCCTAATCCAGATGCTTAAATTGACTATAGCAAACGATCAAAAGGAGAAACTTTTTAGTGCGCTTAGCACCGCAAATCTTGCTTTCCAGCAAAAATATCCGGGAGATCGGCCTGACCGTCAACCCGTGCATACGGTTTATGGCGGCGCAAATTTATTCCGTAGCAACACCATTCCAGTCTTGGGCAAACGGGCTTTGGAAATCATGGAGACCTACGCGCCCGACTTTTTGACGTTTGGGCGCATTTTTGGCTTAGAAGGAATTGCGTTGATTCCCGAAAACGTCGTAGGATCGGACTTGGAAGCCCAACTTAAACCGCTTTCGGCACGCGAACGAAGGGCGCATCCAGCCGGTTTGGCGTATGAAGTCTATCATAAGGTACACAAAAAATTAAACGGTGAAGCGATCGAGGACTTCCGCGTTGACTTTGAAGACGGTTATGGCAACCGATCAAATGAAGAAGAAGACCTAACCGCCATTTTTACCGCCAAGGAAATGGCACGCGGTATGATGGAAAACACGCTTTCGCCTTTCATTGGGATTCGGATCAAGCCTTTCACCGAAGAAATGAAAGAACGCGGCTTGAGAACATTGGATATTTTTCTGACCACACTTGTCCAAGAAACAGAGGGAAAACTTCCCGATCATTTTGTAGTGATGTTGCCCAAAGTGACGATCCCAGAACAAGTAAGCACCCTTGTTGGTTTCTTTGAGGCTTTAGAAACGGCACTGGGCTTGGCGCCACAAACGCTAAAAATGGAAATGATGGTCGAGACAACCCAGTCCATTATGGATGATGAAGGTATAAACCCCCTTTTCAGGTTTATCCGCGCCAGTAAAGGTCGCTGTATTGCCACCCATTTTGGGACCTATGATTATACGGCCTCATGTAGCATCACTGCTCGTTACCAAGAAATGGATCATCCCGTCTGTGATTTTGCACACCACATGACCAAAGTCGCACTTGCGCATACAGGTATCTGGCTTTCCGACGGCGCTACAAACACCATGCCCATTGGCCCACATCGCGGCGAAGACCTGACCGAAGCAGAACTCAACGAAAATAGGGCGGTTGTGCACCGTGCTTGGCGCAAAGGCTATAACCACATCCGGCATTCCCTTTGGAACGGATTTTATCAGGGATGGGATCTTAATCCGGCACAGTTGCCCATGCGGTATGCGGCGGTATTTGCGTTCTTTATGGAAAGCTACGATGATGCAGTGGCGCGACTCCGTACATTCGTCGAAAAAGCCGCGCGCGCTACGCTCATAGGTGATGTGTTTGATGATGCCGCAACCGGGCAAGGGCTGCTCAACTATTTCTTGCGTGCCTTGAACAGTGGCGCGATTACCGAAGAAGAGGTTTTAGAAACCGGACTCACTTTGGATGAAATTCGTGGACGCTCGTTCAAAGCGATTCTTGAAAAAAGACGCATAGAGCGGTCTTAAGGGTTTGGGTTGGGGTTACGTCAAAAAACAGGTTGCCTTTTTTTATCTTTCAAGAAAGGCTTTATCTTGGGTTTTGCGCCAAAGGTACAAATGCCAATTTTCTTCCCAAATTTATACCCAATTTGGTAACTCCATACCCCAATCCCCAAATTCTTGATGAACAAGACATTGCTTTTTTGCATAGTTGCTTCTTTATTTACAGGCTGTATCAAAAACAGTAATACCGAAGAAAGCAAAGATTTTCGTCCTGCCGAACGAGCATATTTACAAAGACTCTATCCTTATGGACAAGCAGATCCAGAGGTTTATCCCAAAGCACTTAGGCACATTGCTTTGATGCAAAGCCAAGCACTTCAAAAAAGGAGCGTCTGGTCTAATATTGATTGGACTTTTGCCGGCCCAACCAATATTGGAGGACGGGTGGTGGATTTGGAATACAATCCTTTAGACCCGAATACGGTTTATGCGGCCTCGGCAACGGGTGGGCTTTTTAAAAGCACCAATGGAGGCAATCTTTGGAGTGCCATAACCGATCAACTTCCCATTCAAAGCATTGGAGATTTAGGTGTTGACCCGCAAAACCCCAATAACCTCTATTTGGGTACGGGAGAGGCCAATGGCGGGCACAATAATTTTTCCGGCGGCGGCTTGTATAAATCCACCAATGGTGGTGAATCGTGGGCCTTTATGGGTCTTGGTAAAACAACGTCTATTGGCCGTGTGGTTGTGGATTACCAAAACCCACAACGGATCTTTGTTGCAGCCCTTGGCTCCTATTTTCACCCGAATCCTGACAGAGGCGTTTATCGCTCCAAAAACGGTGGCGAAACATGGGAGAAAGTTCTTTTTGTATCCGACTCTACAGGGGTGGTAGATGTATTGCAACACCCCCAAAATCCCGACATTCTCTTTGCAGCTACATGGGAACGGGTTCGGCGACCAGATTTCAACACCCACCTCTTTGGGCCATCCAGCGGGGTTTACCGCAGTACCGATGGCGGCGATACATGGCATCTTTTGACAAATGGCCTGCCCGATGCTAAACAGCAAAATGTAGGTAGAATTGGCTTGGCTATTTCCAAAAGTTCACCCAATATCGTGATGGCTTTGTTTAGCAATGGAAGTTCTTTGACAGGGCTTTACAAAAGTACGGATGGTGGCGATTCGTGGGCAGCAACAACGGGAATGACTTCACTTAGTGGGACAGATGGTGGATTTACGTGGTACTTTGGCCAAATTCGTATCCACCCCACCAATCCAGACCATGTTTTTGTGCTACAAGTCCAGTGTATGCGCTCTGTGGATGGCGGGCAATCCTTCTCGAATGTCACGGAAAATATGCATGTTGATTTTCACGCCATGACCTTTCACCCACAAGACCCTAACTATATCCTAACGGGCAATGATGGAGGAATAGACTACTCAACCAATGCGGGTTTAAATTGGTCGCCAAGCGGTGATATACCCATTACCCAATTTTACGAAATCAACTATGACCCCACCAACCCACTAAGGCTTTATGGCGGCACGCAAGACAATGGAACCATCCGCACCCTTACAGGTGACACATCGGATTGGGGTTCTATTTACGGCGGAGATGGTTTTTATGTGATTGTACATCCCACCAATCCCAATATTATTTATGCGGAATCCCAGAATGGCGGGCTTGGGAAGTCCATTAATGGTGGTACGTCTTTCCGTAGTGCCTTAACAGGGGTCAGTAGTAACGATAAACGGGATTGGTCTATGCCCGTGATTATGGATCCCCACCAACCCGAAACCTTGTATCTCGGCACAAATCGCATCTATCGAACAGAAAATGGGGCGACAAATTGGAGTGCGGTGTCTCCAGTTTTACCTCGTGCTGTTGCTGCTTCTCGATTGGGCGCCATTACCACCATTGCCGTCTCTCCGACCAACCCAAACATTGTCTATGCCGGAACAGATGACGGGCAAGTTTGGGTGACAAAAGATTATGCCCATTCATGGACAAATGTCTCAACGGGTCTGCCCAACCGCTGGGTAACACGAATTGCGGTTGATCCAAAGGATGAAAATGCCGCCGTTGTCACCTTTTCTGGTTTAAAATTTTATGATCCCCAACCACACGTTTTTCGCACGACAAATCTTGGTGCAACATGGCAAAACATTTCCGCGAACCTACCAGATCTACCGATCAATGCACTAATCATTGACCCAAAGAATGCGGCAAACATTTTTGTAGGGACTGATGCAGGCGCATTTTTGACGAACAATTATGGAGGAAGTTGGGAGCCATTAGGAGGCGGTTTGCCTGCAGTTCCGGTATATGACTTTAAAATTACACCAGATCGCTCCTTTTTGATTGCCGGAACTCACGGAAGGGGCATGTATAAATTACCACTCTCCACTCTACCAGTGTCCATGACCAATGAAGCGCTCCCCAATGCGTTGGTTACGCTTAATATTTTCCCCAATCCCATCGGCCAAAATGGAACCATCGAAGTGAACCTTCAGATTCCGCAAATGGTACGATTAGAGGTTTTTGATCTACAAGGACGACGTATCCGGATGCTTTCAGATACCGCTTTGGGCGTGGGACAGCATAAATTTGCATTAGGAGCGCAGGATTGGGCAAATGGAACCTATATCGTCCGGCTTGCTACCGCGCAAAAGATCATCACCCAGAAATTGACGGTTCGTCGTTAGGAAAGCTTTTTGCGTACATGTTGGAAACTGGAATATGTGGAAAAACCAAACTTATTGAAGCAATGGCGATCCACTCAAAAGGTTTCAACATGGCATATGCAAAATCTGCGTGCCATTTTGAACGAAGCACCCAATGGTGTACCAAGTATGGTCCAATCTTGTTGTATCTTTTGCGGATAAAACCATGTAAATCAGGACTAAATGAACGCAAACCCAACTCGGCTGCTTTAAGCACTTGAAGTTGTTTGTTCATGGCAAATGGTGTGCCATTCGTCGCAAAACGGATGTGATGTCTTACCCATTTGTGATGACCATGTGCTGCTGCCGAGGCGACATAACAATCACCGGGCGGCTCTACTGGCAAGCTGGCGTAAAACCTTGTCGCCTCAAGCCAAGTTAAGTACCAAGAAGCACTATAAAGACCCGTCCAACCCAAAGCCCAAATTACAAGAGGGTTGTTTGGAAACCGAAACTTCCAAACTTCTTTTGCTACCCTTAGAAAACTCAAGGTGAACAACCCCGGTCCCAATATTGGTAAGAACAAAAGAGGAGCAAACAAGCTACCAATCGTGGTCATCCCACCAAAAAAATAACCCCCAACCACGACCAAACTGCCAATGACCAAATACCCAAAAACAAGCCACAACAAAATTTTGGGTGACTTGGTCAGTACATAATATATGCCGTAGGAAAGCAAATAGGTGATGACCAGACCTATCCCCCAAAAGAAGTTGGTGCTGTGGAATAGTGAAATAGACATCAAGACGTTGTAATGGATACCCAATAGAACACCTGTTACCAATCCCCAGCGAACGGACGCTAAAGCCAAATAATCCACCCTTATCCCAACCAAAGCCATTGAAATGGACGCATACAATAAGCACGACCAAAAATACCATGACCATGTTGGGCCGATCAATAAACCAATAAAGGTATTTGCTCCGGACTGCCATTGCGGATCCAAATATACTTCCCAAAATGCAAAACAGACGATGGGCAGCAGCCAAACAACAAGATAATCCACCCACAGCGGGCCGATGAAGGTGTCTTTTTGCACGTGTAATGGGTCTAAATTTTGATCTTCCATACAAACAAATTAAAAGGAGATGATCTGTTCAGATCAAAAAGCAACCCTACTAATTAAACGTATGTTATTGGTTTTGTACAATTTTTTTATAGATAAGAGCGCTTTAGTACGGACTATTTTTCCATGACAAAAACACAACACTTCTTATATCATTCCCTAAGATTAGGGCGACAATCGAAAACTTTGCCGCCCTAATGATGACTATGTATTCGTTCGGGGATGGTTTTATAAAGAAGTCACCATAAGAGAATAAGATTGCGACGGTTTAAAACGGTTAGAAGAAGTATTTTGGAAAAATTACCTCTACAAGATCTGACCGCTATTTTTGACGGTTTCCTGCCGAAACTTAGCCCATGTTGACAACTTAGAAAAGCGCTTTGATACAAAAAGCCTCATCAAGTCTCTTAATGGGTTTACCCCAAATCTCCCCATCCAGCAATACTGTTTGCATACAACAATTTTTTGTTTTTGAACAGACTAAAGCCACTTTTGGTGCTCTTAAGGGTATAACCTCCACCGCGCCATTCTGCGTTATTTTTGTTCTTTTTGACACGATTCAGCACAATACCTTTAGCAACAGCGGGAACAAAGACCTCAATTTTGGCATCACTTCCCGCCTTTTTGACCAAATAGGCAACCGTTGTCTTGTCTAAAGAGGTTGCTTTGGGATCTAAAGCAATACTGTTTTCAAAAATGCGGATACAAGAGTTTTTTAAAACTGACCAAGTGTATCCAGCAGAACCGATACACCCATGAGCATCGCGATCACCACCAACCACTTCAGGCTTGTCTTGGGCAAACGTTTTTGGACTAAGGATCAGGAGTAGCACAAAGCTTACGCCAACGAAAATGTTTTTTTTCATGAGTCAATCAAATATTTATGAATGAAGATAAATGTACCGCCAGAAATCTGACTTGACCAAAAATACACATCAAACAACCTTGATACAAGGTGTTGTAGTGTTTATGTGCCAAAGATGCGATCGCCGGCATCGCCCAAGCCAGGTAAAATGTACTTCTGACCATTTAATTCACGATCTAATGTAGCCACAAAGATTTCAACATCGGGATAGGTCTCTTCGACAGCTTTGACCCCTTCCGGTGCTGCAACCAAACAAACCAGGTGAACTTTTTTGGCTCCTTTTTCCTTGAGCATATGGATGGCCCAGATGGCACTTCCACCAGTCGCCAGCATTGGATCAACAATAAATACATCGGCCTGCGGCAAATGATCTGGCAGATTTAAGTAATATTCCACTGGATGATGAGTCACTTCATCTCTATAAACCCCCACATGCCCGATCCTCGCCTCTGGCACAAAGCGGATAAAACCATCCACCATACCTAAACCTGCTCTTAGAATCGGAACCAAAATAATTTCTTGTGCAAATCGGTATCCTATGGTGGTTTCCAAGGGCGTTTCGACCAAATGCTCAGCAAGAGAAACCTTTCGCAAAGCCTCATACGCAAGGATTGCGGTTGCATCCGTTAACACTTTTCTGAAAGTACCATGCGGTGTTTTTTTGTCGCGCAGTATAGTGAGATCGCGTTTAAGTACTGGATGATCAACAACTTTCAACATATTATTAATGATTATTTTTTATGGATTTGGGCCTACCTTTATTGGCCTGTTTACATCCGTTACCCATTCACTCCACGAGCCCGGATAGACTTTGGGCATGGGCAAGCCCGCATGAACAAACGAAAGGGCTAAATGTGCTGCCGTTACCCCAGAACCACAATAACAAACTGGATTTTCGTATTGTAATAATTCTTGCCTTAAAAAGGCTACTGATTTAAAGTTTTTTATCACTGTGTTCGGTTCTAGCGCAAAACTTTCAATAAATGGGCGTGATAAAGCACCCGGAATATGGCCTGCAACGGGGTCTATGACTTCATTTTCGCCACAATAACGGTCAAAAGTGCGTGCATCCAAGAGTCTATGAGTTTGTGAAGCCTGAAAAACCTCCTGAACATCGGCAACCAATTCGGGACGCAAATAAGGCGTAAATAAGCGTTTAGGGCGATGTTCAACAACATCCGAAATGGGGTATTCCTTAGCTATCCAAGCTGGCCATCCTCCTTCTAAAACAGCTACTTTTTTATGCCCCAACCATTGTAAAAGCCACCATAGCCGAGCAGCAAAAGCCCCACCAAAACCATCATACGCAACAACCTGAACGTTTTCGTCCACACCCCATTCACCTAATTTCTGGGCAAGCAAGTTAGGGTCTGGCAATGGGTGACGTCCAGTCTTTCCTCGTAGAATTAGTCCCGATAAATCCGTTTCTAAGTCGGCAAATTGTGCGCCTAAAATATGAGCGTCTATGAACTGGGCACGCCCTTCACTTATGTTCATCAAATTATGGCGATCATCGAGAATCACCCAATTGGGGTCACCTAAATGTTGATACAGGGCTTCAGGGGTGATTAGCGTTTGGAACATTTTTTATTTTCAATAACGGTTTTATACAGCCGCCCACCTTCGGTCAAACGGCGTTCTTGTGTCTGATAATTCACCCGATATAGGCCAAAACGCGGCCCAAAACCATGCGCCCACTCAAAATTATCCATCAGCGACCAATGAAGATAGCCTTTAACATCGGCCCCATCCCTTATAGCTTCTTGAAGCGCATATAAAGACTCCGTAAGAAAAGTAACCCTCCGTAGGTCTGGCGTTTCCGCATCACAAATCCCATTTTCTGTCACCCATATAGGCAAATTTAGTTCGCTCACCATCATCAGCGCATCATAAAAAGACTGCGCCCACAGTTCCCAACCCATGTCATTTACCGGAAATCGCGGATCGGTGTGCAAAGAAAATGGGGGTTGTTTCATGGGGTTAAACTTGATCAAGCTTCGCGTATAATGATTTAATCCTATAAAATCCAGTGTTTTAGCCAATTCAGGAACATGCGATTTCCGGTCGAACTGTCCGGGCATGGAAAGATGGAAAACACCGGTCTGAAGCGACTCCAAAATCGCCGTATTGTAGAGGCGGTTCATCATTTTCGACAAATAACGATCGGCAGGATTCCATTTGGATTTCGGATCGAAGAGCAAGACATTTTTCGCGATACTCACTTGGCACGGGATGCCATCCCCGTCTGCGTCTAATTTGTCCAACTCGTGAATCAAATGGTAGGCGCGTGCGTGGGCGAGTAAGACATTCTCCATGACCTCGGCCATAATTGCCGGATCAGTTTTGCCTGGCGGAAATTCTCCCAGCATCCAACCCATTACAGAAAAGACCTCCGGCTCATTGACCGTAATCCAGAAATCAACCAAATCTGACAAAACAGGGACAACAAATCGGACAAATCTCTCGAAATAGGCAATGTTCTCCTTTTTCTCAAACCCACCTTTATTTGAAAACCAAATAGGCTCGGAAAAATGGTGGAGCGTAATCATGGGTTTCAGCCCAGCATCGCGCAGGTTTTTACACCATTCACGGTAATGCAGGATCGCACTTTCATCAAAATGCTCTTCTTGCGGTTCTATCCTGCTCCATTCCAACGAAAAGCGGTAAACATCAAGACCCATTTCTTGCATCAGCAACAAATCAGATGGAAACCGATTCCAATGGTCGGCAGCCATTCCGCATGACTCCCCCGTTCGGATGCCCGGAGTGCCGTCTGGCCGGACAAATTGCTCGAATGAAGTCCAGTTGTTGTTGGAATTGCCCCCTTCTATTTGGTGTGCCGCCGATGCAGCACCAAAAGCAAATTCAGCCGGAAACGTAAGAGATGCCGGATTTGCTTGTTTAAAGTCCAAAATTCTTCTACGCTTGATCAAAGTATTGTATTTTAGAAGCTTATGGTTAACGTTTTATTGTGTCGAATGTAGGATTTCAGAAATGATGCGGTTAATATCCTTGGTTTCTAATTCATAGAACAAAGGCAATCGGATCAAACATTCCGTATAAAAATCTGCATTTGGCAAAGCCCGCCCATCATGTTTTGAGGCATAAAACGGGCTTTTATGCAATGAAAGATAATGAAAAACGGCGTGGAATCCTGCTTGGTTTAAAGCACCGATGATACGCTGCCGTAGATCGCCATCTTTTGCAACAAGGTAGAACATGTGCGCATTATTGGTAGCATAGGTGGGTATTACCGGTAGCTTAACCCCATTTTCCGGCAAGAAATTCAAGCCATGGTAATAGTGCTGCCACAATGAGGTCCGCTTTTGTTGTATGGCCTCCATTTGTTCTAACTGCGCAAACAAAAAAGCTGCCACAATCTCAGAGGGCAAAAATGAAGACCCAACGTCAATCCAGCCATATTTGTCGGTTTCCCCCCTAAAAAATGCAGCGCGATTGGTTCCTTTTTCCCAGATAATTTCGGCACGGGCAATAAATTGCGGATCGTTCACCACCAACATTCCACCTTCTCCAGAGATGATATTCTTGGTTTCGTGGAAAGAAAATGCGGCCATATGCCCGATACCACCTAAGGCCATTTTTTGTCCGTCAGAAAACGTATAAAAACTATCTATGGCTTGCGCCGCGTCTTCGACAACAAAAATCCCCTTTCGGTTTGCAAGTGACATAACCTTTTCCATATCACATGCCACACCTGCATAATGCACCACAACGATGGCCTTGGTTCTCTGTGTAACAAGGCTTTCCAAATGGTCTTCGTCTAGGCCCGGATGGTCGGGTCTAGAATCTGCAAAAACCAATTTAGCCCCTCGAAGTACAAAAGCATTCGCCGTTGAAACAAAGGTATATGAAGGCAAAATCACTTCATCATCAGGCTGGATGTCCAACAATAGAGCGGCCATTTCCAGCGCATCCGTACACGAAGTGGTTAATAAACACTTTTTGAAGCCGTATTTCTCTTGAAAATATTGATGACACTTTTGCGTATATTTCCCATTTCCACTGATTTTTCCGCTATGAACCGCATCGTAAATATAGTGCGTTTCTTTTCCCGTAAGAAAAGGTTTATTAAATGGAATTTTATCCATTACACCTCCATTCTATTTAAATTTACACAAGCTTTTTTTTAATTTCTAACAACAACTTCAACACCAATCCATTGTCTATTGAGCTTTGTAACAAGCCTCCATTAAAACGGTCTGCGCGTACCAAAAGAGTTATGAGTTTGCATAGGTCAGGAATTAATAATGAAGAAAAATCACTGTTTATATTACGAATTAAATCTTTTCCTTGTTGCCAATTCACCCAGTCAAACACTATCATAATGGGTGTTTGGTGATGGACAACCTCCAAAAACTGTCGAAGTATTTCCGATTCATAAAACCGAGAAACTGAAATCTGTCCTTCTTCTTCAATGGTGGATCTACTTTCAAGTATTTCGACAAAATCAAGTAGTGGATTCCATATTTCCTTTGAATAGGACGCCAAAATTTCAATGTAATTTTCTTGCAAATAAGCCATATTTACTTTAGTGTAATGAGGAAGTTTTCAAACTTAATTTGTATCCCTACGTTTCTTCCAAAGATGCTGAATATACGTTGTTTTTTGGAGTTTATAGCCTTTTTTTTCGTAAAAAACACAAGCCCCCAGATTCATGGCTTGGGTCGGGATATGCAGCTCATTCGCGCCATTCTCAACGCAAAATTTTTCAACAGCACAGAGGAGTTCTGTTCCAATTCCTCGGTTTTGGTATTCTGGATGCGCTGCAACCAGTCCAACTTGTCCCTTTCCTCCTAAAAGTTTTACCGTTACGAACCCAAGAATAGCGTCATATTGATAAAAAATAAATACTTGATCTGCCAAATGCCCAGCCACAGAGGCATCAACCCACCTGCGATAAAGCCGCCTGAAATCTTCTTCCTTAAAGTATGGGTCTAACCGAAAACGGCTAAATTTTCCAGATTCAAATGCCAATCCATACAAATATTCAGCCTTCGAATTTGTCGTATCCAACGGTAAAACGGACGGAGAAGAGCACGGTGAAGCAAGACATTCCTTAACATAAAGCCGTTTCTCTTCATGGAATGTTACAACAAAATCCGACAAATGAATGGGTGCTAAAATATCACTTTTTACCACAATTAAATCATAAGTAGCAGGGTTTTCTAACGCCTTACTGTCCCATTCTGCAATTTCAAATCCAAAAAATTTGCTATCCCAATCCAATCTTTTCATCATAACGATTCATCAATAATAAAATTTGGACGATTTTTGGTTTGATCGAATATTTTTCCCACATATATCCCTGTAATACCAATACTTGTAATGACGATTCCAGAAAAAAACCAAATAGAAACAATGATGGAAGCATATCCGATGACTTCAATTGCTCCAGTAAGTTTTTGGTACAAATTATAAAGTCCAATTATAAAGGAAAATAAAGAAATATAAAGTCCAAATTTAACCATTAACTTTAATGGCTTATTGGAGAAAGAAATTATGGTATTAAATGCCAATTCCAATAGTTTACCAAATGAATAAGAAGAATGACCTTCCAAACGATCTCCGTGTATAACTTCGATAGTGGTTCTGTTAAATCCAACCCAATTAATAAAAAGCGGAAAAAACTTTATAACATCGGCAAGAGACAAGACCGATAAAACTACTTTATGGTGATAAATGCCAAAGTTCGCCACCTCATGATCGTATTTTGTTTCGGTAAAATAGCCATAAACCTTTGAAAAAAGGTAGGACGATATTTTCTTAAAAATGGTATCGGTTCTGTTTTTACGTTTGGCTTGTACCACCTCGAAGCCTTCCAACGCTTTTTGGTAAAGTCGAGGAATTTCGGAAGGCCGATCTTGCAAGTCGCAATCCATCACCACAACCCATTCGCCTTTTGCCACTGTTAGCCCCGCCATAATCGCCGGATGCTGGCCAAAATTCCGGCTTAATCGAATACAACGCACGTTTTGCCGTTCCAATGCCAAGCCCGCCATCACCTCCCAACCCTTATCAGGGCTGCGGTCATCAACCAAAACAATCTCATACGAGACGTTCATAGAACGTAAAACGCCCTCCAATTCCTGTACCAAGTTGGCCACAATGTGTTCGGCCTTATAAACCGGACTTACAACAGAAATCTTTGGGCGGCTTGCTTCAAACATCGGTCAAGGTATCCTAATCCCAGTCAATGGTCAGATGGGTTAGAATGGAAAGTTGTAAAATGTGATTCATTTGGTTTCGCTCCTTGCCCGGAACGAATTGGTTAATATACGACGCTTCTAACGATAGATTTTGCCCCAACTTCCGCCCAAAACCGAAATTGGCACGGTTTTGATCTGTGCGACCCTCCGACAATCGGTATTGATACTCATTGCCCAATCCCACATACCAATCGCCCTTGGGTGTGAGTGTGCGGGTTGCACGAACGGAATAACGGGTACGCAGTTGAAATACCCCATCAATCCAGCGTTGTTCTAAACGTACACGGTGTGCGGCATCGGCATATTTCCACGGCGCACGCCTAATCCACTGCTGATAAACCCGATGCTCGTATCGGCGCTCATCACCGCCCAAAATCGCAAAGGCATATCCCGTACTGGCCGTTCTGTTCGACTTGACCTGCCGGTTCAAAGCGACCCGATTCTTCCACTGTTGTAAGTCGCCTGTCAAGGATTTTAGCCGGACTTGGGAATCAAAATGCAAACCCCAAAGCGGACTCAAACGATAGTTGCCCACATACGTGTACCATCCGCTGCTACCTTGTACCGTTTCTTGTCCAAGTGCCTTTTTAAAAGAAAACAGACCAACACATACCAAAACAAGGAATCTCATACATTCTCCAATTTGAATTTGATAAAATTGGGAGACTATACGCCGCGATGTTAAAATGGTGCTGGTCGTTGCGTTAGATTTTGATTACAAATTGTTCCTCCTGCTGAACCGAAGCCACAAACCCCACCATCAATTGAATGATATTTTCGACATCGCGGGTATCTATCATCTCAATAGTTGAGTGCATATAGCGCATTGGCAAGGAGATTAAGGCACTCGGAATGCCCGTCTTCGCTACAAAAATATCGTCCGTATCCGTTCCTGTATATCGAGAAACAGCCTCATGTTGGAGTATTATTCCGCTGTTTTTAGCTACTTCCATCAATTTCTCCACAACCAATGGATGATTCGCCCCGCCATGCGAGAGTGTTGGCCCAGCGCCAAGTTTTATCTCGCCGTGTTCTAAGGCATTGATGCCCGGTGTATCGGTTGCATGACAAACATCCACCACCAACGCAACAGACGGATGAAGGCGATAGGCCGCCATTTTTGCACCATTCCCACCAATTTCTTCTTGTACCGCATTCAGGGCATAAACGGTTGCGAATGGTTTTCCGGCCTCTTTTAGCCTACGCATGGCTTCTGCGATAATGTACCCACCGATGCGGTTGTCTAAGGCGCGTCCAATCATACGGTTGGACGTAAGTTCTAATGGCCCATCTTCATAGACCCCCACTTGTCCAATCCGTAATCCACGTGACTCGGCTTCATCTTTGGAATCCGCCCCAATATCCACCCATAAATCGTGTATTTTAGGCATCTTTTCGCCATCACGATCGCGAATATGTATGGCAGTATTCCCGATAACACCCACTACAACCCCCAAATCTCCCGTAAAGACCACCCGTTTTCCGCGCGCAATTGCATGATCAGTTCCGCCAACCCGTCGAACATACAACAACCCCGTTGAAGTGATGTGATGAATCATAAACCCTATTTCATCTGCATGTGCTTCCAACATTACCGTCGGCGTCTTTGCATCACCATGAAGGGTTCCCCACGTATTGCCATAGGCATCATTGCTGACCTCATCGGCAAACGTGCGCATATAATTTGCCCAAACCCGCTGTCCTGGGGCTTCAAATCCAGAAGGGCTTGCAGTTTGGAGTAATTCCCAAAGAAAATCTTTTGCGTACATTTTGTCTAATTTTTTGATTACTTCACAAGATCGTGAACTCATTGCACCTCATGCGCACTTGAACCCAAAATACAAACGGAATGGCTTATACAATAATATCAAACCTGTTTTCTGCACCCATCACGGGAGGCAGCGGGAATGTTTATGGCTTATTGTGGTCGTACACAAAGGAGAAGTTTGGAAGTTAGAGTCTAAACACAGATTTTTGGGTGTATTTCCGCACTTCAAAACTAACATTTACCCCTTTTTATCCACGACAGACCTCCTACATCAGGAAAATCGCACTTTGTTATGAAATAAATGAAATAAGCTTTATATTGAAATTGTATTTTTATACCAAAAGTCTCACTTTTATACCAACCTTTTATTACCTTGAGAAGCCTAATTGCTTGGAGTTTTCGCCGTCCTATTGCGATAAGTGCATTTTTCGTACTGCTTATCCTGATTTCTACGGTCTCTTGGTGGCGTTTGCCCGTTGCCCTATTACCCAACCTTAATTATCCAGCCCTGATGATTTGGACGGCTTATCCAGATGTGGCTCCTGAACGGGTGGAGCGTAGCATTACCGAGCCGATCGAACAAGCGGTAGCGGGTACAACGGGCCTTAAACGCATCACTTCGCGCGCTCAGTTGGGTGGTAGTATTACTCGCCTCGATTTTGGCTGGAACACCCAATTAGATTTGGCGGCGCTCGAAGTGCGAGAGCAATTAGACCGCTTAGGGGATGCCATTCCACGAGAAGCCAATCGCCCGATTGTATTGCGCATAGACCCCAGCGACCGCCCCATCATGAATATCGCACTTATGGAAAAGGGTCGGCATGAAGGCAACTTATTGGGACTAAAGCAGATTGGCAAAGAAGTTATTGCACGTCGTTTAGAGCAATTGGAGTCCATCTCGCGGGTTCGGGTAACTGGAGGATTTGACCGCCGGATTGATGTGGTGGTGGAGCCGAATAAAATGGCAGCCTATAACTTGAGCATTGAGCAACTGGAGCAAGGTTTAATTGCCGCAAACGTAGCCTTACCCGGTGGTTTCATCCGTCGTGGCCCCTTTCAGTATGCGGTAGAAATAAGTGGTGAGTTCCAAAATCTGACGGAAATTGGCCAAACCCTCATCCCACACGTTGGTACAACACCAATTCGGCTCTCGGATGTGGCTGATGTCCGTGAAAGCATTGCAGAACGGCGCGGCATGGTTCGACTCAATGGGAAAGAGACGTTGTTGCTCTTGGTTGAAAGAACGCCCGACGCCAATACCGTTACAGCGGTCGAAGAAGTGAACCAGACTTTACAAGAACTTGCCCAAGAAATGCCCCGTATTCGGTTGGAAGTGATAACAGACGATCGGGCATTTATCGAAAATGCCATTGGCGGCGTCACGCAGGCCCTACTGTATGGTGGCTTATGTGCAACATTGGTGCTTCTGCTTTTTTTGCGTAAACGTAGGATTTTATTGGCTGTAGGAGTGACTATTCCGCTGTCTTTACTCCTCACCTTCTTGCTTTTTGACGTCTTTGATGTAACACTCAACCTGATTTCTCTCGGCGGATTGGCGCTGGGGGTTGGGATGATTTTAGACAATGCCATTGTTGTTATTGAGAACATTATGCGCTTGCACGATGACGGACAAACATGGCAAGAGGCAGCTTTGCAAGGAACAGCCGAGGTTGCACCATCTATTTTCTCTTCTACCCTCACCAACTTGGTCGTCTTTATCCCCATCACCTTTGCAGAAGGCTTGGCGGGACGGCTGTTCCGCGACCAATCATTGGCTGTGATTTGCTCCCTAAGTGCTTCCCTCTTGGTAGCCCTTTTTGTGGTTCCATTGCTCATGGGTAGAAAGACCAGATCCCAAAAAGCACAACAACATTCGACTTCAAATACGATTGATCAGAAATTAGGCAGATTTATGGACGCCTATGAAAGGCTTCTAATCTATGCTTTGAATCATAAAAAACAAGTACTTATTGGATGTGCAATCTTTTTGGCGATTGCTGGCATCATGTCCCTCATGCTCGGTAGGGAGATTGTGCCCAAAACGGATCAAGGACGGATACGCGCACGAATTACCTTGCCCGCTGATGCAGACCTGCCACTTCTCGAAGAAAGAACCAAGACCTTAGAAGCCTTGATCAATGGCTCAAAATCGGTTGAACGTATCTTGTCCGACCTTGGCGAGCGGGACGAAACCCGTTTAGATACCGATCCCCGCCCACCCTATCAAGCAGACATGACGCTTATTCTTTCTCCCGAAAAAAAAACAAAGGATGTATCACAATATCTATATGCCTTAAAGACACCGTCAGATACGCAGTGGGAAACAGAAGCCGAACCAAGTGAATTAGATGAAATACTAACAACAACTGACGCCGATTTATATCTTGATCTTAGCACAGAAAAGCGCATGGATGCCGAGAACCTCCTTCCTAAGCTGATCGAAAACCTACGCACAGAACCCACGCTCCGAAATATCCGAAAGGCAAATGCCGTCAACATTCCGGCCTATTCCTTAACCTTTAACCGTGATGCCCTACATCGGTTTGGCGTTTCTGCTTCAACACTTAGCAATTATTTAGAAGCCGCCGCTCGTGGACGCAAAACGACCGAATTGCGCAGCGTCAATGAATCCATCCCAATCGTCTTAAAAACATCCGATATAGATGGGATTGAAAAACTTTTGGCCAAAAAAATCCCTACTGCCACTGGCAGTCTGCTTCCAATCGGTACTTTTGTTCAGGCCAAGTATGTGGAACTTCCGGCAGCCCTCTTCAGGTATGATCAAGCAAATGTGGTAAGGATTCTCGCTGATGTTGCGCCGAACGCGGATCTTGGCAGTGCAACGGAAGCCATGCAAGCGATCATTAACAAAACCCTTCCACAGCAGATAAAAGCCGATATACATGGAGGTAACGAAGCCTTTCTATCGAGCCTGCAAGCGTTAATTTGGTCACTCTTGTTTTCTTTTTTATTGGTTTACCTAATATTGGTTGCGGAGTTTGAGAACCTTAAACAGCCGTTAATTATTATGGCCGTTGTACCTTTGGCAATTGGAGGCGTTGTTTTTACGCTCTGGGTCACAGGGATGACCATCAATTTAATGAGCCTCACGGGTTGTATTGTTTTAGTAGGCATTGTGGACAATGATGCCATCCTTAAAATTGACTTTATCAACCATGCCCGTCAACAAGGACACCAGATCAGAACTGCCATTTTACTCGCCGGACGATACCGCGCTCGGCCCATTGTGATCAATACCATCACAGCAGTATTGGGCATGTTGCCTTCTGCTTTCGACTTCGGGCAAGGTGTAGAATTGCGTATGCCGCTTGCCATCTCTATTGCGGGCGGATTGACAATCGCTACGGTTCTTACGCTCTTTGTGGTTCCGGTTCTGTATGAAAGTCTGACACGAGAAAACGAGTCAAAATCCTAAGAACAATGTAGATAATTTTTCAAGCCCTTTTAATACAGCTTTAGATCAAAGTATTCCCCGTAAAATGCTTTACTTTTTACCTAAATACCAACAAATTTAACATTTTATTTTTTATTATTATAAAGAATTTTTTTAGCAGATATTCTAAGTTTTTTTGTTGTTTTAATCCCTAATCATTAACCATTATGACAACGATTACAGTGGCTTTATTGCGCAAGGGCGATCAAATGAGATTTTTATTCTTAATCTCGAAATAAATAAATATATTAAACATCAATCAATAATACTTGGTTAATGATTTTTATTCTGCGAATAAACAGACAAATTATTTACCTGCTTTTTGCAATTTTAATGTTCAAATATTGCAGGTTAAAGGCAAAACATCTTGAATATGCAATCTTTTTTGCACCACTGGTATAACCGCCCGACCGCAGTCTTGTCTTGGTCGTTGGCCATCATTTTATGGGGATTATGGTCTATTACCCGCGTGCCCATCGAGTGGTTGCCTCAGGTAGAGCTGCCCGAATTACACATAAATGCCTCATGGCCGGGTGCCAATCCGAGTGCTGTCGAGCGATATGTGGCAGCGCCTTTGGAACGTACCGTCCAAGACATTGCCGGTACCACTTCGGTTAAGAGCGTCTCCCAAGAAGGGTCTTCTTTTCTTACCCTTACTCTCTCGGAGAATACCGACCCCACAATCTTTGCCGCAACCGTAAACGAGCGTATCGCCTTGATTCGTTCAAATCTCCCAGACCATGTTTATCCCTATCTATCCAAGGAAATTCCGGAAGAATTGCGCGATCAACAAGGGTTTATGACCCTGCAAGTCGTTGGCGACCTTTCCCCTGATGCACTCAGACAACTTGCGGAGGACAAAATTGCCCCCAAAATAAGATTGGTTACGGGCATCGGCAAGGTTGAGGTTACCGGTGGGACCCAGCGCGAGCTTTGCATCACTTTAGAACCTGCTAAATTGGCCATGTATAGAATTTCAGCCAATAGTATCAAACAAGCCATTAATGAAAGTTTAAATAATGAGGTTTTTGGACGATTACGCATAAAAGACCACGCCGTCCTATTGATGCGACCTGCCGAGCAATCGGTACAACGTATGGCAAACATTCCGATTTTGCCAGACCTCTCCTCGGCAGCATCCCGTAACCCCATCTTGTTGTCCGAGTTAGCAGCCTTCGATATACAGGATGCTCCAGTCGAAAGCATTAGCCGTATTGACGGGCAAAATGTTGTCACCCTACGGTTAGACAGAACCCATGGTTCACACCTGATTCAAACCGCCGATTTGGTACGTCAGTCCCTCGAAGCCCAGAAAAGAAATTTCCCCGAAAGCGTTCGGGTTTTGGTCGCCGACGACCGAAGCGAAAGTGTGCGCGAAGAATTGCGCAATCTGGCTTGGCAAGGAGGTATTGGGCTGCTTCTTGTGGTTTTGGTTTTGTTGTTTCTGCTAAAAAGCGTTCGGGTGGTTACCATTGTACTTTTCAGTGTCTTTTGGGCATTTTCCGTCTCTTTCTTATTGCTTACACCCCTTGGGATTACCCTAAATTTGGTCACTCTTGGCGGATTGGTTTTGGTTTTTGGGATGTTGGCAGACAATGCGGTGGTAGTGGTGGTAGAATGGGGGCATTTACGAAAGTCCCATGATCCCTTAGAAGTAACAGCGAAAGCGGTTCTCTCTACCGTTTGGATGCCCCTGCTTGGAGGAACACTAACGACCTGCGTGGTTTTATTACCCTTAGTTTATCTTAGTGATACGTTACAAAAGCTCTTCTTGCCAATGGGAGTCCTCATTGCGCTTACCCTTTTAGCCTCGCTGGTTTCTGCAACCCTCATTGTGCCAGTTCTCGGACGTTATTTACCCGAGGGCTTTACCCTTTCCTCGTCCCAAAAAGGTTCCATAATCCGAAAAATCAGCTTATTGCCTTACGGTTTATCGGGCAGATTCCCACGTTTCACGTTGTTACTCATTGCATTTGTGATTGGGGTTCCTACCTGGTTACTGCCCGATTCGCTTAAGATAGAAATGGATGCTTTGGCGAATGCACCAGACACCCGTTTACGTGTATTGTATAATAAAACCTTTGGCTCTGATGAAATCGTGGACTTACGCTATAACATTGAACCTTATATTGGTGGATTGTCACGTATTTTCTTCCAAGACACTCAATTTGGCGCATCGTGGAAGTACAAAGAAAGCCCTGAAGTTCATGTTTCCCTAGAATTTCCGCCCGGAAACCCCATTAGCCGCTCAGATTCCCTTATCCATCAATTTGAACAGATCGCTCTCGCAAGCAAATCCGTCAAACAGACTATGGTCAATGTCATGGAAAACAGTGCCCAATTAAACGTCAAATTCCATGAAAAATCGTTCCAAACCTTCGAGCCGCTCACCATTCGCCAAGACCTCATCCAGCAGGCCATTTTACTGGGCGGAATTGGGGTTGGGGTTAGCGGATTACTTCCGGAAGGATATTATACAGACTTTAGCCAAAACGTGTCTGGATTACGCTTAGATGTTTTTGGACCTAATCTGGATGATTTAGTCGAGTTGTCCAAGCGTTTTGCCGAGCGTTTAAAACGAAATGTGCGGGTTGCCGAGGTTGATATTGACGCCGGAAACTATGGCCAAAAGGATAAACGACAATTTATACAATACCGCTGGCCTCCAGATGCTCAGATCCAAACCAAAACGTCCGTACAGACCCTTACTGCGGCACTTTCCCCCATTTTTAATGCTCGCTACCCTATTGCTTTTGCAGACTTGAACGGAGATGTCCGCTTGCCTATCCGAATGGTTATGGGCAAACTGCCGGAAACCGACATTGCCCGCTTGTCCGAAATCCCGCTTCCAATTTCTTCACAAAAAGCTATTGCTCTTGGTAAAACAGTAGCTTATACCTTCGAAACCGCTCCTTCAGACATCCTTCGGGAAAACCAACAATATAAACGCACCATCGCCGTTGACTACCGTGGGCCATATGATCTTGCTTACGAGTTTTTGACGGAGGAAATTTCAACTATGCCTACACCAGCTGGCTATCGCATCGAATTTAATAACAATGTTTTCTTTACCAAAGAGGTGACCAAGTCTTTTGGTTGGGCGATCTTTGCCACGATTTTCTTGGTCTATTTGGTGATGGTTTTTGTATTTGAATCATGGACAACTCCCCTTATGGTTTTGGCTTCAATTCCTACCGCATTTCTGGGCGTTGCAATGGCCTTTATTATTACAGAAGCAAACTTTGCCGAAGGGGCGTTTATCGGCGCAATCCTACTCATGGGTGTTGCAGTTAACAATGGTATTTTACTCATGGCAACATATGTAACATTGTACCGAAAACATCCAGCCCGTCAACGGAAAAAATTATTGTTGCTCGCAACCAGAAAAAGACTACGCCCCATGTGGGCCACAACCTTAGTAGCTGTCGTCGGAATGTTGCCCGTTTTGGTGGCCCCAGAAACCAACGACTTTTGGCTTGGTCTCTCTGCTACCATGACGGGTGGATTGCTCTCCTCAACTTTGTTGATCCCCATAACCCTTATGGCGCTTATGCGAAATGAAAAGAACACCGTAAAACAATCACGCAAAGGACAAAGGCGATTTACGGCGTGGAACCACCTGCAAAGAAGTAAAGACCAATCCATGTAGCTTACACAAACCAAGAACCTCACCCAATTTTCTCAAATATATATGTATCATTGATTTAACTTTACAAATACAACTAAAAAGCACTTTAGCCACAAAAGACTTAAGCTATAGTCCTGAATAAATATAATTGTGCAAATACCTTAACAAGGCAATGCTCACTTATTGGTTTTCTTTAATTCGCTTCACATAACCTTTTCATAAACGAACTTTATGAAAACAAAAGCAAGAAATACCCACCGTACATCTGCCCGCCATTATGCAGGCTTGGATGCAATGCACCAGATTTTACAAAACCACCTGACCCATAAACTCCCCCCCCCCGAACTGCAAATATAGCCTTGAAAAACTATTGACCTATGTTCACAATCACCTTTTTGATCCAGAACTCAACTGCACACAGGCACTTAAAACTTGTGGACTTGGTGATCACAACATCACCAGCCACTTCCGACTTATAATGGGATGCTCCCTAAAGACTTACATTGAGCAGCATAGACTTACTGTGGCGAAAGAAGTAATGACCCATACCAATTTACCACTATACCTCATAGCTGATGCTGTAGGATACAGCAATGTATCCACATTTAGCGATGCCTTTTCTCGTATTTTTGGTTCAAAACCATCTGCGTATAGGCATAACCTACATAAAACTCGATGACCAGAAAGAATCGAAGAAAAAACTGGAATCATTTCTTATGGTATTAGCTTATCTTTGCAACAACCTTAAATCAAAATGTTAAGCTATTTAGAGGATTAGATAATGATACTTCAAAAACTCTTAAAACCTGTAAACTATGTTATCAAGTTATAAAATAATATTTCTTATCGTAACTTTTTGCATTTTATTTGGATGCAAGATTGATGAAAGAGGTAAGTACAGAAATTGTGGCGACCAAAAAAGTAGCATTATTTTATATTCTTCTAATTGTGATAATAATTTTTATATTTATTTGACGGAAATAAAAGACTTACTTTCTAATCATACTATCTTCTCAAATTGTAAAGTTAGTAATCAAAAATTGATTACTTTAACAAATAGCTTCATAAAAAATGAGCTTTGCCTTTCATGTAATTATGGTTTAGGAATATATGACTGTAAAAGAAAAACCTTTGAAGCTTACCCCTACCTGCTTGAGAGGACAGATTTACAAAAACGTCTTAACATATCAAAACTATGAATAACTACATTATATTAATACTTTTTTTATTCCTACTTACTATAAAACTGGTTGCGAGTGAATAAATTAGTTTAAGTTAAACAAAAACTGGCACATAGAAAGATTAAATTTGGTTTGAACGTTCAAACTTTCATCCTTCCAGTGCCAGATTATGATTCCGACTAATTTAAG
>JAFLBZ010000046.1 GCA_017303715.1 Rhodothermia bacterium
CGCCGTCCTTGAGGGCGAGGATGAACGCAACCCAAAAGCAATAGCTTGCCAGAGACGAGAAGTAAAGCGATTAACGCCTTCGGTTAGGGCGGAGTAGTCGGCGTACAAACCCAAAAGCAATAGCTTGCCAGAGACGAGAAGTAAAGCGATTAACGCCGTCCTTCAGGGCGGAGGCATCAAGCAAGAACTACACATAATGCAATACTAACTCCGTCCTTCAGGGCGGAGTAGTCGGCTCCGAATAGCATTGGGCTTTAGCCCTGAACGATGGCAAAAGGTGTATGCTGTGCGCTGGAAATGGATTTCTACGAAGATGCCACCCCTACGGGGCTTTTCTGTTCGTTTGGTGACGGCATTCTACGAAGATGCCACCCCTACGGGGCTTTTCTGTTCGTTTGGTGACGGCATTCTACGAAGATGCCACCCCTACGGGGCTTTTCTGTTCGTTTGGTGACGGCATTCTACGAAGATGTCGCTCGCTGGGGCTGTGCTTGGTCATGGCTAAAGCCGAAGGTGATATCCGTTGCACGCAACCCCACGCTGAAGCATGGGGTTAATATGATGCCGGAGAACAGGTGGCAACGCCGTCCTTGAGGGCGAGGATGAACGCAACCCAAAAGCAATAGCTTGCCAGAGACGAGAAGTAAAGCGATTAACGCCTTCGGTTAGGGCGGAGTAGTCGGCGTACAAACCCAAAAGCAATAGCTTGGAAGAGATGAAAAGCCAAACAAGGCATTAACTCCGTCCTTCAGGGCGGAGTAGTAGGCCCCGAATAGCATTGGGCTTTAGCCCTGAACGATGGCAAAAGGTGTATGCCGTGCGCTGAAAACGGGTTTCTACGAAGATGTCGCTCGCTGGGGCTGTGCGTTGTCATGGCTAAAGCCGAAGGTTGTTATCCGTTGCACGCAACCCCACGCTGAAGCATGGGGTTAAAATAATGCCGGAGAACAGGTGGCAACGCCGCTCGTCTGAATGGAGATATGAACAACCAAAAGCAATAGCTTGCCAGAGACGAGAAGTATAGCGATTAACTCCGTCCTTCAGGGCGGAGGCATCAAGCAAGAACTACACATAATGCGATATTAACTCCGTCCTTCAGGGCGGAGTAGTCGGCGTACAAACCCAAAAGTAATAGCTCGCCAGAGACGAGAAGTAAAGCGATTAACTCCGTCCTTCAGGGCGGAGTAGTCGGCTCCGAATAGCATTGGGCTTTAGCCCTGAACGATGGCAAAAGGTGTATGCCGTGCGCTGGAAACGGGTTTCGACGAAGATGTCACCCCGCTGGGGCTTTTCTGTTCGTTTGGGAACGGCATTCTACGAAGATGCCACCCCTACGGGGCTTTTCTGTTCGTTTGGTGACGGCATTCTACGAAGATGTCACCCCTACGGGGCTTTTCTGTTCGTTTGATGATGGCATTCTACGAAGATGTCGCCCCTACGGGGCTGTGCTTAGTCATGGCTAAAGCCGAAGGTGTTATCCGTTCCACGCAACCCCACGCTGAAGCATGGGGTTAAGGCCGCCGGCGGCCTTCAGCTGTGCGCCGCCAATGATTTTTCGTCGTAGGAAGATACCGACCCGAAGGGGCTGGGTGGTGCGTTTACAGCGTTTGGCTGCACATTGATTACCACCGTGATCAACTGCCGCGCTTATTCCTCATGGCATTCAGGCACGTAAGACCTTCGGGTGGATGATCTATAAATTGCTGATACTGGCCGCCACCCAAGGCAACCAAAGCCGCATGTCCGGTTTTATTGAAGTGAATCCCCCAACCAAATTGTTTTGCTAAAGGTGAGGTGCGTAAACAAGCCATAGGTTTATCGAAGAAGACCTCGCGCAATTCCGCTTTTTCTTGCTCAGAGAGTACTTCGGCCAAACCCTTGTGCCGGAGATGTGTCTCAAACAAAATGTCTTCTTGGGTATAGGCATATGGCGCTTCTGCCAAGAGTTCGTATTGGATGCTGGCAATTGTGGGTTTTCCATTGTGCAACAAAGGTGCTTGTGCCACCGAACTTGGACAATCTGGCGCCACCTTGATAAAGGTATGGTAATAGTTTATGTCGTGCATAATGTTATTCCCCGCACGCAAAGGGTATTTTTTTGGTGAGTGTAGAAATGGTTTTACTACCGCTGCTCAAGGAGGCTGTAACACTTATCGGATCACAACCCGTATCATTCAATAAAAACAATAGTTTATATGCTGAATTGTTGCCAATCACCGAAAAGGTACGTTTTTCGGTTTTGATGACTTTGCCGCCCGCCCGCGCCGTGAATTGTATCGTTTGATCTTTGTTGGATGCCCCTTTTGCCGAAATGGTGACCACTACAAGGGTTTGATGCGAATAGCCCTCTGCCGAACCTTCGCCGATGATGGTATTCCAAAGCGAGATATCCGGATTGTCTATGACATTTTCGGAGAGACCACCCACCACATTGGCACCGTTCATCTCTTTGTTTTCGTTATAGAACAACCGCGCTTCGATGGTACTGATTTTGGATTGCCCCCACGCCATTTGAAGCATAGCGGAAAGGCACACAGCCATGAGGCCAAGACTAATTTTTTTCATGATGTTTCAGGTGTATAAAGTGGAGAATAGAAGGTTTGCCGTATTACGCGCCCAGCATCCACCAACCATACCAGAGTGCCAAGGTGGGAATAAAAGAGAGGCTAAGCTGAACGATGAAAGGTTTGAGCGGGGGCGAAAATTCGGGAATGGAGGTAAACCGACGAATCCGCAACAACCGATCGAAGGCGAACCACGTCAGAAAATGGTTAATCGGGCAAATAGGGCACAAAACAGGCATCTTGACCAGTAGGTGGAGGAAGAACAGGGTAAAGGGTACGGCCATTAAAAACCCCAACGCCAATACATTGTATGCCCAACGCCGATAAACCAAATCCAATCTTGGAAAAAGGGCAAACCAAACTGTTACCCAAACAAAAAACCCAAACCCCAAATACGCATTCGGCAGGCCAAAATACTGCGCCTCGGCAGATTGCAAAACCGCATCGCAATCTACTTTTTCCGAAATTGAACAAAACCCCGTACCCGGAATGGCTTGACCCGTTTCTAACACCGTAAAACGCCACGTCAGCCAACCCGTATTGAGCAGGATCAGGAGCATGAGCATCCAGAAGACTCGCTCTGCCCAATAATAGATGGGAGGTTGTAAACGCTGGACTGAGGGCATTGCGGTTTCCATAGAGGAGATATTCCTTTCGGTTATGACGACCAATTGACGGTTATGACGACCAATTGACGGTTATGACGACCAATTGACGGTTATGACGACCAATTGACTTAACTTTTATATGAAATTGTTTTTTTAGGCCTTACACATCACCGGACTTCTTACTGCCTATATCTATAATTTACCATCCGAAAGGTGACAATCAAAGTAGGCCTCGTTTTTTCGTCCCCTATAGTTTTAGGAAATGATCCTATATGAGCGGAGTAATTTGACGCTTGGGCAAGCGCAGGGCTGAACTTGCTTGCGACACACTAAATTGGTGTTACAAGCAACAATATACGGCTTCACAGCACCGTTTGACACTATTCTTGGGGTGTTTGATCGCCCGCGACCACACTCTTTCTTGTTCCCCAATCATCAAAAAAACTGTAAAATCCAATACGATAAAAACAGGTTTAGATGGTGGATTACGAGCCAGATCTCCTTTATTACCAAGCGCAGTGCTTTTTCAAAAGGGTTTTACGATTTGTAATCCGCCAATGGTTTAATCGCAAAATAATATTCCTTGGGCTTTCAGATAATAAATCAAAGTCATCTTTATTATAAACGAACCGTAAAGAAACAATTTCAGATCTTTTTTTTTATGGATTTGTATTGTTAATTTAATAGATAAATGCTTATATTCTACGCACTTATTACGCAAGGCTTATCCAATACAAGGCGATGGGCCTGTTTTCAAACCTTTAATTAATTCTTATACAACATGTTAAGCACAAAAGGAATTGTAGGCATTGCCTCTCTTGAAGACCTCAAAAACATGACCGAACACATCGTAAATGAAGTGGTTAGCTCAAATGATGCCGTTTTGGTAGATGATGCTGGTGTCGTTGTGGTCAGCCGCCAAACCTATAACAAACTTATTGGCGCTAAAAAAGCGAGCACGGGCACGGGGCGTCGTGGTCGTCCGAAAAAAGTTGTTGAAGTGACCGAAGGTTAATTCGGCTGAATGTCAAATGAAAAGAGCGGGTTTGTGGCCAAATCCGCTCTTTTCATTTTCAAGGAGTGGGTTTAAATCCCCATCAATCGCTTAATTTGCTCGATCCGTTGCA
The DNA here is from genome assembly GCA_017303715.1 of Rhodothermia bacterium. Taxonomy (GTDB): domain Bacteria; phylum Bacteroidota; class Rhodothermia; order Rhodothermales; family UBA2364; genus UBA2364. The sequence goes on from JAFLBZ010000046.1 coordinate 4,300, forward strand.
GGATTTCTTCGCGCTTCATTGCGCGGTATTTTTCGGGCAATAATTGCTTGCTGGTACACTCCATCACAGCAGCTAAATTCTGCAATTCCACTTCCATAGGATAGGTTGGCGGAATAAAATCATCAATGGTTTCTTGAAGGATTTCCTTGGTAATTTTGGCATTTTCGACTTTTTCGGCCCGAGAAACAGCCCTGAATTTAGCACGGGTAAAAATGGCCTCCATATCCGCACCAGAGAATGTTGCCTCGCCATTGAGGAACGTTTCTGGAACCTCTTCCATAGAGAGTTCCGTTTTGGTCTTTTTCATGGTCACGGTGAGCAGCTCTTCCCGATCTTCGCGCGTAGAAGGATAGAATAGCGCAAGGTGCTCCTCTGCACGCCCTTGCCGCTTTAAGTCAATGGGCATTAAGTCTGGTCTTGCCGTCAGGAGGAACCAAAGAATTTTGCCTCGGTTTTTGGAATTGCTCATAAAGCTGGCAATTTGCCCAAAAACGCGATTGGAGACGCCAGAGTCGCCTTGGTTGTTGCGGTCACCAAGCATGGCATCGGCCTCATCAATCATAACCGCAACGGGTGTCATTGCTTGGAGCAGGGTTAAAATCCGTTCCAAGTTGGCTTCGGTTTGCCCTTGCCACTGCGACCTGAAGTTCTTGAGTTTCACCATCGGTACGCCAATTTCTCCGGCAAAACATGTAATAATAAAGGTTTTCCCCGTCCCTACAGGCCCATTCACCAAATACCCCATCGGCATAACGTCTGGACGGCCACTTTTTAAGGCAACCGCCGCCTCACGAAGATGTTTTTTGACCTCGCGATGGCCGGCCACCATGTCCAAATTATAATCTGTTTCCACAAATTCGAGCATCCCAAAGGCTTCGGCCTCGATAAGTTCTTTTTTCCGGCTAATCAGAAAATCGAAGGTGAGTGGATGCTGGTTTTCGAGGACATCGGCCAATATTGTACGGAGTTGGATGTAATTAAGACCAGCCGTATTTTGTGCCAATGTTTCGGGAGAAACTTCCGATAGTTTTTTAAAATCCGCTGTTCTTTTTCCGATATACCATTTAATAAAGGTGAGCCGCTGGGCTTCATTGGGAATAGAGATTTTAATTTCTGCGGTATAAGGGCTTTGCACCAACTGTTGGTTAAGCGCCGTAAGGCTTTCGGCAACCAAACAAAGCGTAAAATCACGGTTTAGAAAAAGCGGATCATGTGCCCATCTTTGTAAAAAAACCAAGGCATTTCGGTCTTCCGTAGAGAGGTTCCCTGCCTCCGACATCGGAATAAGCGTCTCTGCATAATCCATAATAACCGCCACCCTTTTTCCATCGGCCAAACGCAAACGAAAATAATTTTCCAACACGGCAAAAACACGAACGGGGTCTTTAGGCACTTTCTGGGCATAATCCGTTCCGAATATGGTATCATATCCAGATAATGCACGATTGAAATCTTTTTGAGACTCCGCATTTCCGAATTGAATACCCGCAGAACGGTCATAAAACAGGATAATATCCCGTCCCGCAAAAAGGTCTTGAATTAAAAATTCGCGTAGTGAAATATAGGTTGGTGCATCATTATCATCCAGCGATGGAACCAAATTCCGCACATTACCATATAGTATAAATTGGTTTAGGGTTTTGGTGAAATATTTCCGGGCCAATTCCTTTGCCCATTCAGGGTAATAGGCGATGTATTGTTCCACAGCCGCATAACCGGTTGGATTCGCTTTTTTTGCCATGATTCCTTAAACGTTAATGGTTTGATCAGTCAATAAAACAGGATGTTTGGACGGGATGATCGGCAGACGGTTTCATTTTTCCCGATTTTTCAGGGCCTGTTGTATCCAATACTTGCAAACTACTACACGAACAAGCTATTATCAAATCTGATTGCCGCAAAATGCGCAACGCCATACCACAAAGTTGTAAACCCATTAAAGAATGTCTTCCTCCGATAAAATTGCCCAGCTCCGTGCGTTACCACAAGAATTAGAGCGCATCTTGACGAACCTCTCGGACGAACAGTTGGACACCCCATACCGAGAAGACGGCTGGACGGTTCGGCAGGTGGTACATCATCTTGCAGATTCGCACATGAATGCCTACATCCGCTGTAAACTTGCCTTGACGGAGGATAGTCCAACGATCAAACCCTATCTTCAGGATGCTTGGGCCGAACTCCCAGATGGCAAAACCGCGCCTTTGAAGCACTCGCTTGCCCTACTCTGTGCCCTTCACGAGCGTTGGGCGGACGTGTTCACGACCATTAAAGAAGCGGACTGGCAACGCACGATTCATCATCCAGAAAATGGTCTGATGACTCTGTGGATGATGTTGGATGCTTACGTGGCACATGGCGAGACACACGTCGGCCAAATTCGGGGCTTACGCCAACGAATGAATTGGATATAAACCGCTTAAAATTTATCTATCATGCAAAAAAATAACCTCGTAAACTGCTTGTTTGTGCTTTGGCTCTTTTTTTATGGGACGCCACCGCAAGCAACTGCCCAGCAAAACAAGTCCGGACAATTCGATTATTACCTTCTTGCCCTTTCTTGGTCGCCTTCTTATTGTGCAGAAAAGGGCCAGAACGATGTACAACAATGTGGTATGGGTAGGCAATTAGGCTTTGTATTGCATGGCCTTTGGCCACAAAACAAAAAAGGATGGCCTCAAAACTGTGGTAAAGAAATGCTAAAAGACCGCACGTTAGCGCTTTTCCCGGACTTGTTTCCGAGTACGAAATTGGCGCAGCACGAATGGAAAAAACACGGTACGTGTTCCGGCCTTTCACAGCAAGGCTATTTAAACCTTTCCAAAAAGCTTAAGGAGAGCGTTCGTATTCCGGCGACCTACCAACGGCCTACCCAGCCCTTCCGCTCATCGCTTGATGCCCTCAAACAGGCTTTTGTACGCGAGAATCCTGCAATACGCGCAGACGGACTCGCCCCAATTTGTTCGGGAAGCGGGCGTTTTTTTCAAGAATTGCGGGTATGTTTTAACAAAAACGGATTTCCCACCGCTTGTTCGGAGGAGGTGTTACGTACCTCAAAAAGGTCTTGTGGCCAACCGGATTTCTTAGTACGTAGTGTTCGTTAAGGCTTGCGAGGTAGTTTTGGGTTAGCTGCTGGTTACAAAATTCAGGTTATAAATTGCAAATTGTTGTTATTAAATGATTTGGTAGTGTAATTTTAGTGGGTGTTTTGCTTAATTTTGTTCAAAAAAAGACTGGTCATGGTAATTGAAAAAAAATGTTGTCATAAATGTGGTTCGGAACATATCGTAAAAAATGGTTCGAATAGTTCTGGAAACCCGAAGTACAAGTGCAAAGCGTGTGGTTTTGGGGGTGTTTTTCAAAGTGTGCGTAAAAGTGAGGCGTTCAAAGAAATGGTTGTGCAGGCGGCCCAAGAACGCACTTCTTCCCGTGGTTTGGGCAGAGTGTTCGGCATCAGCCACCAAACAGCCCTCCGTTGGATAAAAAAAAAGCACAATCCCTCCAGGGAATCGTAAGCACGTTGGTTCCAGCCGAAAAAAATGATGTACTCGAATTGGACGAGTTGTGGTCATTTGTGTGTAAAAAAGTACAAAAACGATGACCCACTCTTTGCGAAACCCAAGTATTTAGTAAATAAACGTGTTTTCCGTTGGGTTTATAAATAGCCCAATCCACACATTCAGAAAAACAAAAAGCCGCACTTCCATGGGAGTACGGCCTGCTTTTGTGGTAGATCAATCTAAGAATTCATCACCGTTAGAAATTCCTCATTGTTCCGGGTTCCACGGATTTTATCCAAAAGGAACGTCATCGCGGCAATTGGCTCCATATCCGCCATTAGTTTACGGAGGATCCAGACGCGATTGAGCACATTTTCAGGAATCAGGTGTTCTTCTCGGCGTGTTCCAGATTTAATAATGTCAATGGCAGGGTAAATCCGGCGGTCAGAAAGGTCTCTGTTAAGTACCAATTCCATATTACCAGTTCCCTTAAATTCCTCAAAAATAACCTCATCCATCCGGCTGCCTGTATCAACAAGTGCCGTACCTACAATGGTCAGCGATCCACCTTCCTCCACATTCCGTGCTGCTCCAAAGAAGCGTTTTGGGCCACGGAGTGCGCCTGCTTCGATACCACCAGAAAGGGTTTTGCCAGATGCCGGTGCAACGGTATTGTGTGCCCGTGCAAGGCGCGTGATAGAGTCGAGAAGGATGACAACATCTTGTCCGGCTTCGATGAGGCGTTTGGCTTTTTCCAAAACAATGTTACTTACTTCCACATGACGTTCAGGGTCTTCGTCGAAGGTAGAAGCAATGACCTCGCCCTCGATATGGCGACGCATATCCGTCACTTCCTCTGGCCGTTCGTCCACCAAGAGTACGATCAAGTGGCACTCTGGATGATTGGTAGTAATTGCATTGGCAATTTGTTGCAAGAGGATGGTTTTCCCGCTTTTGGGTGGAGAAACAATGAGGCCGCGTTGCCCTTTTCCAATAGGGGCGAAGAGGTCAATAATCCGCGTGCTATAATCGGAAGCACGGGACTCTAACTTTAGGCGCTCCTCTGGATAAAGTGGGGTGAGATAATCGAAAGTGGGGCGTTCTTGTAAAAGTGCTGGATCACGCCCGTTGATGGTGTTTACTCGGATCAGGGCAAAAAAACGTTCGCCTTCTTTAGGTGGGCGGATGTCGCCATCTACGGTATCACCCAATCGCAGGCTAAACCGTTTGATTTGGGAAGGGGAGACGTATATATCGTCTGGGCTTGGGAGGTAGTTGTATTCTGCCGAACGTAGGAAGCCATAACCATCGGGCAAAATCTCTAAGACCCCCACTTTGCGGATCATACCTTCTAATTCAACATTGTTGGGATCGAAGACCCGCATGTAGTCTGGTAGGGCTTCTTTTGCTGCCCGAATGCGTTCGTCGCGTCGGACGCGGTCTTCACGGCTATAGCGCCCCGGACGTTCAGGACGTTGTTCCCGCTTTTGTGGCCCACGGTCTCCTCTATCGTCCTTTTTTTGGGGTGCTGGACGGTCGTCGCGGCGCATCATTGGCGAGCGTTCTTCGCGTTTGTTGCTCCATTCTTCGCGTTTGTTGGTTCCCCAATCATCGCGCTTGTTTGCGCCCCAATCATCGCGCTTGTTTGCGCCCCAATCATCGCGCTTGTTACTCCAATCGTCCCGTTTATTTGCGCCCCAATCTTCGCGCTTTTTAAATTCGGGTTGTGGTGTTCGCGGTTTGTAGCGGTCATCTGGCCGTTGGCGTTGTTCCTCACGCGGTTCTTTAGGTTTCTCTTCGCGTGGGCGAAAGACCCCCTCGGAACGAAAGTCTTCGCGTTCTTCCACAGGGCTACCACTGGGGCTTGGTTGTGAAAAAAGTTCGGGAGTGATGGGTGGTTCCACTTCGGGTGGTGGAGGTTGGTAGGAAAGTGGGTCAATTTTTACGGCTGTTTTGCGCGGACGTTTTCCGGCGCGGTCTCCAGCCGCCTCGCGTTCTGGCTCTTCGGCAGCAGCAAGGGCAAAAGATTCCAGAATCTGATAAATCAGCTCCTGTTTGGTCATCCGATAGGTACTGGCAATGCCGAGGCTTCGGGCAATCTCTTGGAGTTCAGTAACCTTTTTTTCCTGAAGGGTTGCAATGTTCATGGATGAAGCGGATCCGGCTTAACCGGATGTCTTTAGGTGGGTTTTATGGAGAAGTAGATGTTAAATTCAATCAACAGAAAAAGCGCCCAACGAATATCCGATACGAATAAAACAGACAATTGTCTGAGATATACGGAAAAATGAGGGAGTGTGCTGTATAGACTCGGCTATGAGGTTTAATGGATAGTAAGTTAGGGTTTTTCTCTGAAAAAACAAAGGGTATGAAGATATTTTTTTGGTTAAATAGAAAAAAAATCGTTAGTTGCACCCATTTCGGCAACCACTTGGTGGCTACCCGTAACAAGTGCTGTTTTGTTTTCACTCGGACATTTCATAAATACCCGAAGGGCTTCGGGGACGGATGCATGTGGAGTGGCTTTTATGCCTAAATGTTCTAACTTTACCGCGAGGGATTGTGCATCGTAGCCACGGGGGGGCGGGAGATTAACCGTAAAGACCTGTACATTTTCGGACTCAAATATCCGGGCAATGGCCTTGAGATATTTGTCTTTCATACATCCGAAGATGACGTAAAGAGGGCTTCTGGATTCCAAAAAACGCACAAAACGCATGGTGGCCGCTAAGCCATCTGCATTGTGGCCTACATCTGCGACAATCAACGGATTTCGAGAACGAACCTCACATCTCCCCCTTAATCCAGAAAGTGCCACGACACTTCCGAGACCTTTCCGAGCCTCATCTGCGGTTGCTGAAGGAAAGAGGGTTTTTGCACAGCAAAGGGCCAGTAAGGCATTTCCACGCTGATGTTCGCCGGGCAAAGCAACTTTCAGACGTTGAAGCGTAAAATAAGGCGTTTTAAAATCGGCGGTAAAACCAGAAGAGGATAATCGGAAATTTTGAACCGCCTCGTTTGGTAATAGTTCGTGAAATATTGCGCCTAAGGATGCGGCATGTGCTTCCATAATTTGGCGAATTTCAGGCTGAAAAACAGTTGTAAAAACAGGCGTATTCGGTTTTATGATACCTGCTTTTTCGCGTGCAATTTCGGGCAAGGTTTCCCCCAATTGCGCCATATGGTCGAACCCGATATTCGTAATGGCGGTAACGACAGGGGCGACAACATTGGTGGCATCTAACCTACCGCCAAGCCCCGTCTCTATAACTGCGGCATCTACCTTCATTTCGGCAAAAAACGTAAAGGCGAGCGCGGTTGTGGCCTCGAAGAAGGAAGGTTTTTCTATATCAAAAAGTGGCTTCCAATGTGCTACCGCTTGGGCCATCCATTCGGGTGAGGCGGGTATGCCATTGATTCGGAATCTCTCGGTGAAGTGGAATAAATGCGGAGAGGTATAAAGCCCCACTTGTTTGCCAGAAGCCGTCCCGATGGCTGCAGTCATCGAAGAAACGGAGCCTTTACCATTTGTACCTGCAATATGGGCTGTTGGATAACGGAGGTGTGGATCCCCCATTTGTTGAAGAATCCGGCGGATTTTCTCCAAGCCCGGTTTATAGGCTTGCGTGGTTTTCTCGAAGCGTGGAAGGTCTAAGAGGTACTGATAAGCAGATTCAGGTGTCATAGCAGCTTAGTCGGTGGGCAAGTGTTTTCGGATTTTGGCCACAAAAAAACCTTCCATTTGTTGCGTTGGCAAGATGCGCACGGCATGACGAACTTCCGGCAAAAAGATGTTTCCTTCCCATGTGTGCAAAGCGGGCTGGGTATTCGAAAAATGTACCGCCATTGGCTCAATGCTGATGATACCCTCGAAGTGGCGGAGTGCAGCATCCAAAACCGCTTCATTTTCTTCGGGCGCATAGGAGCAAGTGGAATACACAATGGTTCCACCCGGTCGGGCACATCGGATGGCGGAGTGCAAGAGTTGGTTTTGTTTCCAAGCCATCTCACGTACTTTTCGGAGGCTCCAATAACGGAAAGTTTCTGGGGCTTCTTCACGAAATCTTGCTTCGGTAGAGCACGGCGCATCTATAAGAACGCGGTCAAAAAAATTGGGACGATGCCGCCAGATCGAGGTTCCGTCTTTTAGAAACGTTCGCACATTGGTTGCGCCTTGTGCCTTTAGGTTTGCCTGAAGTTGGAAAAAACGCTTACGTACCACCTCCACAGCGGCAATAGTGCCCGTATTTTGCATCATAGCCGCCATCTGGAGGGTTTTACTACCGGGTGCAGCCGCCAAATCTAAAATATGTTCGTCTCTTTGTGGTTCCAGCAGGAGTACAGGAACCATGCTCGAAAGGTTCTGAACATAAATCCATTGTTGATGATAAACGGGGTGGCTCAACAAGCGCGTACGGTCTTCGGGGAAGACCCAAAAACCCAATGGATACCAGTCAACCGTATGAAATTTAATATCGGACGCTTGTAGTGCTGCATAAACAGCCTCGGTAGTTGCTCGTAGGGTATTGATGCGGAACCCCGTGGCAGGCGGTGCAACAAAGGATTGGTAAACCGAGTCAAGTATTTGTGTGGGGATAATGCGGGAAAGTCTTTCTGTAAACGCAATAGGCAACATATGGGCTGGGCGTCTGATTCGGCTGGGCGAGGAAATAGGGTGTTGAGAAGCGCCGGTAAAGGCTTAAAATACATACATGATCTTCTATTTTCAAGCATCTTAGCCATATTCGATGGCGGCTTCATTGAAAAGAGACCTTCTTGTGCTGTATATTAACCAACTTATAAGGTTCCACCCGTATCTTGTTATGCATAATCTGAACGAAGAAATTATCCGGTGTTCCTTTTGTGGGCGTGCCGCCCATGATGTGGTCTCGATGGTGGCTGGCCCGGAAGTGTATATTTGTGACCATTGTGTGGACGATGCTGTTCATATCATCGAAAGCGAGCGCTTACAACTCCAAAAAATACCCCCGAAGCCACTCCTTAGGCTTGCACCAAAGGAGCTAAAGCAGCGGTTAGACGAGTTTGTGATAGGCCAAGACCGTGCAAAAAAAGCAATGGCCGTTGCGGTGTATAACCATTATAAGCGGGTTGAAGACGAGTCTTTTATGGCCGATTTCCACGATGTGGAGATCGAAAAATCTAATATGGTGCTGATTGGGCCTACCGGAACGGGTAAAACCTTGTTGGCGCGTACTTTGGCAAAAATTCTGGATGTACCCTTTTCCATCTCGGATGCCACTTCACTTACGGAGGCCGGTTATGTGGGCGATGATGTAGAGACCGTTTTGTTTCATTTGCTTCAAGCAGCCGATTTTAATGTGGAGCGCGCAGAACGGGGCATTGTTTTTATTGATGAAATAGATAAAATTTCCCGTAAGTCCGATAGTGTGTCCATTACACGAGATGTCTCTGGCGAAGGTGTGCAGCAAGCCTTGCTGAAAATTATTGAGGGAACCATTGCAGGCGTCCCGCCCAAAGGAGGACGTAAACACCCAGAGCAAGCACTGATCAACATCAATACCCGCAACATCTTGTTTATTTGTGGCGGAGCCTTCGAAGGTCTGGATGAGATCGTAGCCAAGCGCCTCTCTACTCGAAGTTATGGCTTTGGAAATGGCAAATCCGTAAAGCACGATAAAAAGGATCCGGCAATCTTTTCACATGTAGCGCCAGACGATTTAATGAAGTATGGCCTTATTCCGGAGTTGATCGGGCGGGTTCCGGTGATTACTTCTTTAGACGGGCTTTCGGACTTGGCGCTACGGCGGATACTGACCGAGCCAAAAAATGCCTTGATCAAACAATACCAAAAGTTATTTGCGATGGATGGCGTCCACCTTATTTTTGAGGAGAAAGCCTTAGATGCCATCGTACAGAAAGCCCGTAAATTGGGTACTGGTGCGCGGGGTTTACGATCGGTTATGGAAGGCATGATGACCGAGATTATGTTCGATATTCCCAGCCGAACTCACCTCCGAACCTGCCGCATTACCCGCGAAGTGGTGATGGAGGGCGCGTTGCCCATTATGGAGGAACGGGTACAACGTGCCGTTGGGTAAACGAGACGTCGTATGGACTTCCTCGCCCAGCATATGCTCCTAAACGTTTTTGTGGTGTGTTTCCTCGGTGCAACCATTCTGCCCTTCCCTACCGAAGCCGCACTTTTGGGCGCATTGTATATGGGAGAAAGTGTGGTCTGGGTTTGGCTTCTTGGCTCCGTCGCCAATATTCTCGGCGCATTCGTTAATTACCTGATTGGGGTTTATTTTGCCGATAGAGCGGCCTTTCGGTTGCACGAAAGTGCTTCGGGCAGGAAGGCCATGGCTTGGTACAGCCGATATGGTGCGTGGAGTTTACTGGGGAGCTGGTTGCCCGTTATAGGCGATCCGCTGTGTTTGGTTGCGGGCATTTTTCGGATGCCGCTTTATTGGTTTTTCCTCGGACAACTCACCCGTGCTGCCCGCTATTTGGTGGTAGTAATGGGATTTCTGGCGGCGAGGTAAGACTATGGAAATTCGCAAGTTTTGGTTGTTTGAACGCTCCAAACGGGTGTTGGATATCTTACAATTTTATGCAAAGGGCATTTGGTATCGGTTAGAAAGCGATGATGTCTTCGTTTGGGCCGCAGCTATTGCCTTCAAAATGCTCATTGCCTTTATTCCACTTCTCATCATGGCAACAGGGGTTATAGGCTGGATTTTGCAATCTTTCCTAAGCACCTCTGACCCCTATCTTGCGATTAACCGATTTCTGGCAACCTTCTTACCACAATACCAAAACCGAGAAGTGGTACAAGGGATTAATAGCTTGGCGCGTGCTGGGCAGCGGTTTACCTACATCGGGTCTGCATCACTCTTTATCTTGTCTATCAGCCTGTTCACAACCCTTCAAACGGTGGTCTCCCACATTTTTAAGGAAGAACGTGTGAATCGGAGCCTTTGGCGGTCGTACTTGTTTGATGCCCGTATGGTGATTCAGGTCGGTTCTGCATTCGTGGTCTCGATTTTGCTTACCCTCATTCTCACCGCTGTTAAACAAACGGGCGATGGCTATTTGGAGACGTTGCCCAATGTCTCACCACAACTTATTGCATTATGGGGGAGTTTGGCGAATGGGATTTTGTATTATTTGCTACCACTTTTGGTCACTATGGCCATGTTCTTCCAACTCTATTACTTTGTTCCTAAGCCTCATCCTCCGGTAAGAAGTGTAATCGCAGGGACGCTCTTTACGGCTGTTTTATGGGAGTTGGCAAAGAACTTATTTGCTTGGTATGCCTCCACCTTGCGCCCCTTTGACCGATACGGAGCCTCTCATGATGCCTTGGTTCCTGCACTTGGGGATTTTTTTGGGATTACGATGGCTCTTGTTTTTTGGGCATATTATTCAGGCTTGGTCTTTATTCTGGGTGGAATGATGGCGGCCCTACATGAAAAAGCACGACGAAAAGGACTACACTAATGGCAGTTGGGCGAAGTTGGTTTTCGTTGTTAGGGGGGATTTTAAATACATTGGCTTCGGCAATACTCAGTCACTGGACTTCGGTTACGTTCAGCCAGATGTAGAAGATTTTGCCCCGATTGGGCTAAATTTACCCCTTTCCGTTGCTATAGATCTCAAAGTTACTCGTTCATGGTTTTCTATTTCTGCCCATGATTGCGATAGTCTGGTTAAGCCATAACTCGCGATAATCTATCTGAAAACAGGTCTGTGAATTATCGCACAATCACCTCGTCCAGAAAAACCCAAGCTGGCGTTCCACGGCCATTGTGCCAGTCTGGAAGGGTTTCGCGTTTGGCAGTGATCCGCAGATAACGAGCGGACACACCGTCTAAAGGCTGGGTAAACACATACCGGAAGCCCTCAAGCCGTCGTGGGGATTCTGCGTGCGTTAGGCGGGCTGGTGTACGCCACGTTTGGCCATCCGACGAGGTGGAGAACAGCACCTCTTTGGGCAAAAGAATCCACGAACCACTTACTTGTAGCGTAGAAAGGGCTATTTCATGCACCTTTTGTTCTTTTCCGAGATCGAGAACGGCTTCAAAATCGTGGTCGTTCCAACCTTGCCAAAGCCCATCACTAAAGGATAAGGAGCCTTGTACACCATCGGTCAAGGTTTGGTCTCCCGTTCCGGTGTAGCGTGATGCGGGTGGATGAACCAAAGCCATTTTTTTCCCGACGGCAAGGTGTTTTGGGAGTACGATAAACTGAACCGAGCGCAAAAGCGGTTCCCCATTTAGTATAGGCAAAATTTGCACCTCGCCGGGTTGGTCAAAAATGACATCGGGCGTGTAATGGGGCGATGTTGGGGTGGGTTTGGTTCCATCGGTTGTGTAGTACAAGTACATGCCGGATACGTTACGCTCCACTTGCACCTGGATATTGCCTGTCGAGGGATTAAAGATGGGTTTCATGGTAATGAGGGGGCGGTTTTCTGGGCCAAATTGCACCCCCAACTGACGAAGGCGAGTATATTGATCGCGGTCTAAACGGCTTTTAAAATCGGTATAGGACTTGGGGCTTTTCGTCCATAAGGCTTCCGACATGGCCAAGAGGCGTGGGAAGACCATTGCATCAAAATTGGCTGTGGTGATGTATTCCGTCCAGATATTGGCCTCACCGCCTTTTATTTTTGCGGTTTCTTCGGTGGTTAATCCTTCTGGAATGGGATTAAATCCGTGTACTTTTTCCAAGGGTAAGCCGTCTGGTTGGCCATCAAAATAAGCATGACTGGTGGGTGACGAAATGACATAATTCCCCAATTTGGTGGCTGTTCGGGCGTGTTCAATATCGCGCCAAGCCTGTACCGTAGCGCCGGATGCAAGGCCGCCTTCCAAAATTTCGTCCCAGCCAATAATCGTTCGTCCCTTGCTGCGCACATAAGCGTCAATTTCTTTAATGAACCAACTTTGAAGTTCTTCTCCGCTTTTCAGACCCTTTTCGCGCATAAAAGCCTGCGTCAGTTCCGATTCGTTCCATGCGGTTTTGGGTGCTTCATCTCCACCAATATGAATGTACTTTGACGGAAACAGCGTCATTACTTCGTCTAAAATGTCTTTTAGAAAGGTCATGGTTTCCGGTTTGGCCACACAATAGATATCATTAAACACGCCCCAAGTGGTGGGGATGCTAAGCGTCTCGCCGGTGCAAGAATATTGCGGATAAGCGACCAGTGCCGCCGAAGAGTGTCCGGGCATCTCGATCTCTGGAACCACGGTGATGTTCCGCAGCCGAGCATATTCCACCACATCACGAATTTCCTTTTGGGTGTAAAAACCACCATAGCGGGTTCCGTCGGCCTCTGTCCGCCAAGCGCCCACCTCCGTTAGTTTGGGATATTTCTTGATTTCGATTCGCCAGCCTTGGTCTTCGGTTAAATGCCAGTGCAAAACATTCATCTTATACAACGAGAGCAGGTCTATGTATCGTTTGACGAATGAGACAGGGAAAAAATGCCGCCCAACGTCTAATAAACTGCCCCGCCAGCCAAATTTGGGGGAATCTTTAATGGTAATGGCCGATAACGTGACGGGAGATTTTTGGGTGGGATTTCCGCCTTCGATCGTGCCCGGAAACAATTGCCGTAGCGTTTGTACGCCCCAAAAGAGTCCCTTTTCCTCGAAGGCAGAAATACGGATTTGGTCTTTACGCACACGAAGTTCGTAGCCCTCGGTATGGGTAATGTCATCATGGCGCTCCAAAGCAAGGACAATAGCACCCGTCGGAACGGTACTGCCCGTCTGAAGGCTGGTTTTAAGCCCCATTTGCTGATTGAGCCAGTCGCGCAAAAAAACAGCAATCTCTTTGCCACGTTTGTTTCTCGACGGTAAAACCACAATTTTGGCCGTTGGACGTAGCGTGAAAACACCGCTTTCCGGTGTAACCAAATCCGGCTGGGGAACAACTGACACCGGACTTTGTGCCAAAAGCATGAAAGGGGCAAGCAAGAGGCCCATAAAAAGCAGGATACGCATATAGATATTGGGATTGGGAACCTTGAGATTGGGTAAGATAGGTAAAAACCAACCTCAATGCTTCTTTTCCTCAACGTCTGCGCATCCTGCGAAAAAGATCTGCCCTTTCCTGCTTAATTCCCACGACGTGGTGGAACGGGAATTGGCTTTTTGGGCAAGGAAATACCTTCCTGTGGAATTTTAACAACACCCGGATGGGTGCCTGTGGGCTGTTTAGGATTCGTTATGGATACAGGGAAACGAATGGTGTTTAAGAAAGCCGTAAACTTTGGGCGCTCCTCATTAAACTGCGTGGTGGCGGTATTGGCCGGAAGTTCGGTTGAAGTGGTTGCTTCAGCGTAATACGGTGTGCTGATCTCCGAGTTCTTTGCAAATGCGTAGATCATCTTGTGTACATACAAGGTTCTTAGGTCATGCGCCACCCGAAAATCCTTGGAGTAGGTTAGTTCAATAAAGTAATCTGCAAGCGGGTTGCCGTCATAAAAACCACGAGAAATCACTTGTACATTTTTTACCCCCGACTGTGTACGGATGCCATTTAGGACGTCCTCGGCCAATGTACTCACGTTTGGCGAGGCGGAGGTGCGTTTGTAAAGACCTGCATGGTAGTCGGTTGTATTTACCCATTTCCCGAAGGCACAATAAGTGTCGTAATTTCCCTTGTCCGCCCATCCAGCCTGCTTGGTCACAGAGACCTGATCGTTCAGGCATTTCACGTTCTGCGCTTTAAGCCCAACAACCGAGCATAAGCACAGACACAAGATTAGTTTTTTCATGTTGTTTTTCCTTTTATCCTGTTTTTAAAAGAGTTAGGCTCGGTGCATTCTTAAAATATCACTTACATATGGGTTGCATATACATGTAAGCTAAATGCTATTTGCCTCACAAAGAGAGCCGGAGCCTTAAGCGTCATTAGAGGATAAACCTGCTTAGAATTTCTTTCTGGACACATTCACACCATTTGGTAAGGCAGGCCGCGCTGCATCCCTAAGTCCTTCGCGAATTTCGTCTGTAACCACACCGGGGTTTACCACAAGTACTGGTCTAATGGCTAAAGAACCTTTAAAGGCAGAAATCCGCGCTTGATGGTTTCGGTAAACAGTCTTTGCATTTTCGTATGTCCCACGATGTAGAACGCTCATCTCGAAGTAATACTGTGATTGCGTTTCGGTGGGCTTTGATATGGCGCTGATGTGTTTGTAAACCGATAAACTCGTTAGAGGCTCACCACTCACGGCAGTTGTAAACAGGAAGAAACCAAATTGCTCGGTAAAATTGGGTCTGGTTTCGGTTCCGAATCGCTCATTGTGAATACCATCCACGACGGGAGTTGTTGCGCGGACTTGCTCCAACGCCCTGCTGATAAGGATTAATCGGTTTGGCTGGATGGTGGGGTATTTACGAATCTCTGCAAAAACGGTGGCGTTCCGGTCTCTTGACACGAGGAACTTGCAGGTACTTTCTGTTTTTTCCACCAAAGTCCAGAGCGAATCTACACTGACGGCTCCACCAAAGCAATGTACTCTTTGGGCTTGTACGTGAAATGCCGTAAAGAAGAGGAGAAGGAAAAGAAGTTTTTTCATGGCTTTTATTGTTTTTGAGAATGAAGGAGTTGATTTTTTTTCTCGCGAGATCTGTACAAATGGATTATCGAATTTTGAAAAAGGGGAGTATCAGCGAAAGGCGACTTCACAGCAAGTTCATAGAGGGCTTTGGTTTTGAGATCATGACTTTTTGAAATACAACATATGCGTGCTACATTCTTGTATCTTATGCCGAAAAGTAATGGGCAAATTAGGCTTTTTTGGGATGTTCTTACGAAAGTACTTGCGTGTCAAAAAACGCTTTCTTATATTTCAATCGTTTGAAAATTATCAAACAAAACAAAATTTACAAATGGCGCTTGAACTCTCGCCTTTACAAAATGAATTAGTTGTAGAATTTGGCAACATATATGAGAACTATGGTTTTCAGCGGATCAAGGGTCTCATTGTGGGCTTGCTCTTGGGCCAGCCGGAGCCAATGAGTCTTGACGACATTGTGGATGCATTGGGCCGATCGAAAGGTCCGATCTCGACAGCCGTCCGCGAGCTATCTACGATGGGCACTTTGCGCAAAGTAACAGGGCCGGAGAATAGACGGGACTACTATACCACCCATCCCGATCTTTTCTTCAATAACTTCATGTTCAACATGCAAACGGTGCGGCGCAATCGGCGCATTGCCGAGCAGTTTTTGAACGAAGTGACGCCAGACGCCCCCGGAAATGGGCATCTGATCCGGAATTTGGAACACATGCGTGCGTTTTACACCTTAATGGAAACGTTTTATCGCAACTTCTCGGAAGAGTGGAAGCAACAGCGACCCACCCCTATCCGTCCAGAAGAAGAGCGCTAACCTCATTTTACCAACCTAAACATCCAAACCCAAACAAAAACATGAAACCTCTCCGCACCATATGGGCCTGCGGCATGGCATTGCTTTGCTTGCTCGCCCCGACGGTAGCCGCCCAAACCATAAGCGGCATCGTTCGGGACGGTGGCTCCAATCTGCCGTTGCCCGGCGTTACGGTTGCTGTTGTCGGTTCCAATACCGGAACAGTAACCAATGTATCTGGCGCATATTCGCTCAATGTAGGCAAGGCTGGCACCTTTAGCATTCGTTATTCGTTTGTAGGCTATGCCGCCGAGACCCGCTCTGTTCTTTTGGCCGTTGGCAAAAACCAAACCTTAGACGTATCGCTGAGTCCGGTTATGTTGTCTGGAGACGAAGTGGTGGTTACAGCCTCGCGTCGTCCCGAAAAACTGACGGAAGCACCGGCGTCCATTAGTGTGATTACCGCGAAAGATTTCGACCAAATCGCCTCGTTCAATGTGGGTGAATTGGCCTCGAAAATTCAAGGCGTAGAGTTTGTGCGGACGGGTGTAACGGGCGTAGGCTTTAATGCGCGTGGGTTTAACAATGCGTTTAATGCAAAAGTTGTGGCAATGACCGATGGCCGTAACTCCATGATGGCGGGGGGGAGTGGCTTGCCGGCAGGAATTATGAACACAGTGATCAAAGAAGACATCGAGCGTTTGGAAGTGGTGCTTGGCCCGAATTCGGCGCTGTATGGCCCCAATGCACACAATGGCGTGGCCAATACCATTACCAAAGACCCACGTCGTTATCCGGGGACAACGGTGGCCTTCTCTGGCGGGAGCCAAAGCGTTCTGTCGGCGCGTTTGCGTCATGCACAATCTTTAGGAAGCAAACTTGCGTTTAAAGTAACGGGTGAGTTTACGAAAGGTGAAGATTTTGATTTTACGGACAGTGTTTTTGTGGGTGGATCGGTTTATGGGCGTGTGCGCTCGGTTCCCGAACGCAATTTAGACCACACCTTCCAGCACATTCGCGGAGAAGGCCATTTATACTTTACCCCAAAAGCCGGAAACGACTTCATTTTGTCTTATGGCGGTAGTGTGAATGACTTCTTGAGCGTCAACAATGTGGGACGCAACCAAATCCAAGACTGGAAATTCTCGTATGCACAAGCCCGTTATGTCTCGCCTCGTCTTTTTGGTCAGGTCTATTATACGTGGACGGATGTTGGCACTTCGTATGGGATTACACCCTATACCCGCGATTATACCAACCGAATAAACAGCACCATCACGGATCCGGCCAGTCCTTTCTTTCCGTCTGTTGGCCGCCTCTCCTCCCAAGCTGCCGAAACCTTTGGCCTGCGCTTGGGGAACCAGTTCAAAGAAAAATCGGGACGTCTAAATGCGGAACTTCAGTACAATACTGCCATCGAGCCGCTCGGTATAAACCTTGTTGCTTCTGCCAGTTACCAAAAAGACAGTCCGAACACCTATGGAACCTCGATTGCGGACAGCACCGTTCCGGGACAAGAAGGAACCCTCATCGAGATTACCCAAATGGGCGCTGCGCTACAATTGGAAAAAGCCTTGCCTGCCGGATTTAAATTGGTTGCTGCTGGTCGCTTAGACAACCACAGCAGTTTTGGCAATCAGTTTGCGCCAAAAGTTGCAGTTGTAAAAACGGTTGGTGATGGAGCCTTCCGCGCAAGCTATGGACGTGCATTCTCCAATCCGTTAATTCTCTTCCAATACGCCTACATCTTTAATATTGTATATGGCAATGGGCAAGGCATTCGCTACATCCCCAATGGCGCCAATGTAAATGATGCTTCTGCCATTAAGACCACCGATCCACTCCGTCCGGAGCAAATCGGAACCTATGAAGTAGGTTATAAAGGCACGTTCAACAAAAAAGTATTTGTGGATGTGGCGGGTTATTATGGGAAAACCAAAGACTTCCTTAGCCCCACGATTGGGGTTCTGGGCCGCGCACTCACGATGGGCGATATTGAGATCAAAAATACCGCCGTTCCGGGAGCTGTAAATGCTTCTGGTGTACTCTCCGGCGCACAGTTTCTGACCTATTTCAATTATGGTCAAGTGGATGCATGGGGCGTTGATCTTGGAGTAAACTACTACCTGAACAAAAGCGCAACGCTGGGTGTGAAGTATTCTTGGTTCGACTCCGACATCACCGATGGCGATATTAAAAACGACGCCAACCGCGATGGTGCTGTCTCCGCCGAGGAACGTAGTCTGAATGCGCCAAATCACCGCGTGGCAGGTACCTTGAGTTTGGCAAACATTGCCGGAAAGCCGCTTTTTGCCAATATCTCGGCACGTTGGGTACAAGAATATGACTTCTACTCTGGCAACCAAATTGGTACGGCAGCAGGTGAGGGCAAACGTGGTGTGGTATCGGTAACGCTACCAAGTGGTGTAACGGCAAACTACCTTAAGAACTGGAATCATGGTGCATTGGGTGGCTTTACAACCGTTGACCTGAGCATGGGCTATGCCCTAAACAAAATGTTCTCGTTGGGCGCTGCGGTAAGCAATGTGTTTAATGTAGAACAACGCGAGTTTGTTGGCTCGCCCTCTATCGGACGCTTGATTTCTTTTGAACTAAAGGCCAACCTGAGATAATCTTTTGAACGGAAGGGCGGTATTTTTTTCGGGAACTGCCGCCCATTTTTTGCCCCACCCTTCTTATCCAACCGACCTCCACACAAGGGCGGTTCCTCATATCGAAATGCGAAAAGCCAAAATTATCGGAACAGGGTTGTATGCACCGGATCGGGTCATCCCCAATGCACACTTTAATGAAATGTATCAGCAGGATGTGGATGCTTTTCTGCGTGAAAACCGCAATATCTTTGAGCGGCGATACATGACAGAAGGTCAAACCACCTCCGATCTGGCCGCCGAAGCTGGTCGCCGCGCCATTGAAAATGCTGGACTTAGACCGGAAGACATTCAGTTGGTCGTGGTGGCAACCGATACGCCCGATTTTCTCTCGCCCTCTACAGCAGCTATCGTGCAACATAAGGTGGGTGCGACTGGGGCTGGCTCGTTTGATGTGAATACCGCTTGTGCTGGATTTGCTACGGCCTTAGATATAGGCAGTAAATACATTGGTGCAGATGTCCGCTATCGGTATGTATTGGTCATCGGGGCCTATGGCATGAGCCGTTTTTTAGACTTCCGAGACCGCAATGTCGCTACCCTTTTTGCCGATGGCGCTGGAGCCGCCGTCCTTACACCCTCTAACGACGAAAGCGGAGTACTGGCTTCGCGCTTGTGGTCGGATGGGCAGTACAGCGACTACATGGGGCTATATGTGGGTGGCGCGGCTACCCCACCAACAGAAGTCCTCGTCCATGATCAACAACATTTGCTTCAATTCCGGAAAAAATTCCCCAAAACCTTTAATTTTGACCTCTGGACGGGGGTGATTGAGGAATTGTGTGACGACTTGGGCATTACACCACACGATGTAGATCGTTATTTCTTTACCCAAATCAATATCCTCACCATCCGGGAAGTCCTGACACATTTCGACCTTCCCGAACATAAAACCCATTACATCATGGATCGGTATGGCTATACCGGAAGTGCCGCCATTCCGATGGCCTTGGCGGATGCACATGCGGTAGGAAAACTCCAGCGGGGCGAACTCGTGTTTATCGTCACTTCTGGGGGGGGAGCCGCTATGGCCGCGCTTGCCCTTCGGTGGTAAGGCTTTTTTATCCTTAAATCTGTTCCGAAACAAACACCTCGCATCATGGACGCACACGTAATTGGCTGGCTGTTTTTTGGCGTTTATATCGCTTTTATGGCTTATGCCACCTACTTAGGCCTTAAACAAAGCAAGGGTTTGGCCTCTTTTTCGGTGGGCAACCGCCAGATAAACCCGATTTGGGTGGGCTTGTCCTTGGCGGCAAACCTGACAAGTGCAGCCACCTTTGTCATCAATCCGGGCTTGGTGTATCATTTTGGCTTGGCCGGATTTTTTGGATACGCTGTTGCTACTCCTTTGGGCATTATGGTAGGGCTAATCATCGTCTCAAAAAGTTTCCGGCGGGTTGGCGATCAATTTGCCGTTCTCACCGTTCCGCAATGGATTGGCGACCGATTCGGAGACAAACGGCTTACGCTATTTTATGCCTTTCTAAGTTTATTGCTCATCACGTTTTTGGTTCTCATCACTGTAGGATTGGCGCGGGTTTTGGGTGCTTTATTGGGCATAGATTTATTGGTGGCCATTGCCATTGTTATTGTTTTACCTCTGGTGGCCATTTTCTTGGGCGGTGCAGGTGCGCACATTCTGATCAACTCGGTTCAGGCACTTATCATGCTTCTGGTCGCCCTGATTTTGCTCGGCTCTGGTCTTTCCTACTTCTCGGAAGGCATTGGTGGGTTTTTAGGCAAGCTTAGCGCCATAGATCCGCTCCTTGCTCAACCCATAAACCCGAAAAGCGCCCTATTCCGGAATTTTTTCGAGGTTTATGTGGCCAATTTTGTGATCGGGATTGCGGTCATTATGCAGCCTCATATTATTTCCAAAGCACTTTATTTAAAGACGGAAGGTGATGTAAATAAATACCTTACGACGGGGCTGGTAACGGTTTTTTTCTTCTTCATGGTACTCATTGTAGGTGCATTTGCCCGTATTCAATTCAATGATCCAAGCCTTGCCGTAGATGCTGTAATGCCCAAGTACCTCACCGATCACTTTGGCCCTATAGTACGAGGAATTGTGGCACTCGGCTTGCTTTCCGCTGGATTTTCCACGATGGAGGGCTTGCTCGTTTCTCTCTCGGCCATTTTTGCGAATGACGTCTATAAAAACCTCTTCACCAAGCCTGATGAATCGGGTGAAGACGTAGATCAAAAGGCACTTCGTTACGGGAAAGGTTTCTTATTGGTGCTTGCGCCCGTTTTATTTCTCATTTCTGCAAGCCAAATCAAGCCCGATCTTTCGGTGGCCATGTTGGCGCAAAATGGCGTTTATGGCTTGTTTTCGGCCACATTCGCCCCCGTATTGTTTGGCATCTTCTCTAAACGACTCACCAAGGGCGGTGTTTTGGCTTCTGCGCTAACGGCCATTGCTATCCATTTTGGGATGACTTACGGAAAAGTTACTTTTATGGCCAATAATCCTGCTGTCCCTGCTACATTTGCCATTGTGGGTAGCTTCTTGGTGGCCACACTTGTTACGATCCTAAACCGAAAACCTACTTCCCAAGCCTAAAACAACATGAGAACCGACTGGCTGGCGCGAAATGCACAATATTATCCACATAAAACGGCCATCGTTTGGCAGCCCGAAAAACGGCGGATTTCGTTTGCGGAGTGTGAAGCGCTTGGCAACCAAACGGCCCAATGGCTTGCGCAAGAACATGGCTTAAATGCCGGAGACCGTGTGGCCATCTTGGCCGAAAACAGCCTTACCCACCTCTTGTTGTTTTTTGCTTGTCAAAAGGCCGGGTTTGTTCTGGTTCCGATCAATTATCGCCTGACACCTGCTGAGGTACAGTACATTGTAGAAGATAGTGACCCCACGGTTTTGTTTTATGGCGATTCGTTTGCTGCGTATATCTCGGAATTAACCCCACGTTGCTTGCCAGTCATAGAAGTTCCTCAAGTCATTGTAAGTAAAGAAAATACACCAAGAGAATATCTGCAAAATCCAGAGGATGCGGTGATGATTCTCTATACTTCTGGAACCACTGGACGGCCAAAGGGGGCTATGATGACGCATAAAATGCTTGCGTTTAATGCCTATAACACCATTATGCGCCTTGATTTAACCACCAAAGACATTTCGTTTAATGCGGCTCCTTTTTATCATACAGGTGGGTGGAATGTCCTGCTAACACCATTCCTGCTGTTGGGCGCAACCACCATCTTGTTAGACCGCTTCGACCCAGCACAAATCTTACATCTTTGCGAAGCGGAGCAGATGAGCATTATTTGGGGTGTACCAACCATGATGAAGATGCTCTCCGACGATCCTCAATTCCCACAAGCCAACCTTAAGAGTGTACGCTATGCCATTGTGGGCGGCGAACCCATGCCCATTCCACTCATCGAGAAGTGGCAGGAAAAAGGCGTCCCCATTCGCCAAGGCTTTGGTATGACGGAAGTTGGTCCAAATTGCTTCTCACTCCCCGAAGAAGACGCTATTCGCAAAGCCGGCTCAATTGGATTTCCAAATTTCTATGTGGATGTGCGGGTGGTGGATAACCAAGGAAACGATGTGCCTCTCGGTACAACGGGCGAGTTGTTGATGCGTGGCCCAATGACCACTTCCGGCTATTGGCGGAACGAGGCCGCAACTCAAGAAAGTCTCAAAGAGGGATGGTTTTATACTGGAGATTTGGTGAGAATAGACGACGAAGGCTATTGCTATGTGGCCGGACGTAAAAAGGACATGTATATTTCCGGCGGCGAAAATGTGTATCCCGCCGAGGTCGAAAAGATCCTCTATCAACATCCCGCCATTGCAGAAGCAGCTGTGATTGGGGTTCCAGATGCCAAATGGGGCGAAACCGGAATGGCTTTTGTGTCCCTAAAACCCAATCAAACCGCCACCGAGATCGAGTTGATCGCCCATTGTCGCAATCGCGTGGCTCGTTATAAAACCCCCAGTTATGTACGTTTCCTGCCAGAATTGCCCAAGGGACACAGCGGGAAAATACTTAAAAAAGACTTGATGAAGAGTCTGTTTACCAATGAGTAGCTGGCATTTGGGACTTGGGATTTGATTAGCCCACGACCCTCGTTAATTTATCATCAAGGTCTTATAATCAAAAATAACTTCCTGCATCGTCATGAAACTTCCTCATCTGATTCTTTTATTCACGGCACTCCTCACCGGATGCCACAGCACCAACATTCCAACCATGCCCGTGACCGATTCGCTTCCACATGCCCTTTCGCCAATGAAAAAAATATCTGTAGGCAACCACGAAATTGCCTTTTGGGAGGGCGGAAAGGGCAAAGAAGTGCTGTTGTTCGTACATGGTCTCGGCTCTAACTCGTCCTTTTGGAAAGAAAATCTGGGTGCATTTACCCAAGAATACCGTGTAATTGCCATAGACTTGCCGGGATATGGGGCTTCGTCTAAAGAACAAGTTCCGGCAACCATGCCTTGGTTTGCCGACCAAGTGGCCGCTTTTCTCACGGCCATGCGCCTCAAAAAAGTAACTTATGTGGGCCTCTCGATGGGTGGCCAAATTGGGATGACCTTGGCGCTAAAACATCCCGAGCGTGTGGAGCGATTGGTCTTGGTGTCGGCAGCCGGCATAGAGACTTTCGATCAAAAGGCCCGAACAAGTCTCCGAAATTTTATGACGGTTAAGTCCATTATGGAGGCTACCGATCCGCAAATCAATACAAGCATCGCCCTCAATTTCGACACATGGGATGCCGCGAAGTTTGGCTGGTTGGTAGCGCAGCGGAAGGCTTGGAAAACCCGTCCAGACTTCCGTGCGTATGCCGAGGCAAACGAAAAATCGGTTTCGGGCATGTTAGATGGTCCGGTCTTTGAGCAATTAGACGCCCTGCACCTGCCTGTTTTGGTACTCTATGGCAAGGGTGACAAGATGATCCCCAACCGCTTCTTTAATCCGGCGCTGACCACAGCCGATATTGCGGCGCGTGCCCAGAATGCGCTTCATGGCGCACAAATGGAATTGGTGGAAAAAGCGGGACATTTGCTTCCGTTGGAGCAACCCGAACAGTTTAACCGTTTGTTGCAGTCTTGGCTTAAATCTGTGCGATGAAGTCCCTTAGCCCATCTCGACAAGTGTAGCGGGGTTTTGTCCGCCGGCCAGTAGGTACAAACAAGCCATTCTCGTGGCCACACCATTGGTAACCTGATCCAAAATCACGGCGCGTTCATGATCTACCACCTCACTGGCCAACTCGACTCCTCGGTTTACAGGGCCTGGGTGCATAATGCGCAAGTCGGGATAGCGCAACAAATGTGCCATGGTTATGCCAAATTGGTTGTGGTATTCACGTAAACTGGGATACAAACTGGTGTCTTGTCGTTCTAATTGGATTCGGAGCGCCATCGCCACGTCACAGCCTTCTAACGCCTCATCGAGCCGATGCGTAATGCGGCATCCAAATTGTGAAAGGCCGTATGGCATCATGGTGTTGGGGCCACAAAGGGTAACGTTTGCACCCATCTTCGTAAGACCATAAATATTGGAACGGGCAACACGGCTGTGGCTTATGTCCCCAATAATGGAAACATTTAAACCCTCGAACTGAGGAGCGATATCTGAAATGGTCAGCAAGTCCAAAAGCGCTTGTGTTGGATGTTCATGCGCACCATCTCCGGCATTTAACACAACCGCATCTACGCATTGCGTCAGGAAATAGGCGGCACCGGGGGACTTGTGGCGGATTACGGCAATATCCACTTTCATTGCTTCTATATTTTGGGCGGTGTCTTTCAGGGTTTCGCCTTTTGAGATCGAAGAACCAGACGAAGCAAAACTAACGGTATCTGCGGACAAACGCTTCTCGGCCAATTCAAATGAAATGCGGGTACGGGTGGATGGCTCAAAAAAAAGATTAACCACCGTTAGTCCTCGTAGTGCTGGGACACGAGGGATTTGCCGCCGCAGTACCTCTCGAAATTCCCGCGCCGTAGCCAAAATCAAAGCAATCTCCTCACGGCTAAAGGTTGCCAAGCCTAATAAATGCCGATGACGGAGTGTGGTAAGCGGTTGTATCATCAAAACTTATGAAGGCGTTGACCAAAATCGGGATTGTTGCCACCCTTGCGTTTATGCGCAGGCACATCCACCAACCAGACACCATCCTCTTGGTCCTGTTCTTGTAATTTAACCCGCACCTCTTCGCCAAGCGTGGTTGGGACAAAGCGCCCTACGATGTCTGCTTGAAGGGGCAACTCGCGCAAACCACGGTCTATCAATACCAAAAGCCGGATGGTCGTAGGACGTCCTAAATCCAATAAAGCATCTAAGGCCGCCCGTACTGTTCGTCCGGTAAAGAGAACATCATCCACCAAAACGATGTGTGCCTCATTGACATCAAAGAGGATCTCTGTACGGCGAACAAGGGGTTGGTAGAGACGCCGGCGAACGTCGTCGCGGTATAGGGTTGCATCCAGAATGCCAAAATCCAGTGTACTTCCTTCTGCTTCTCGGATTTTCTGGTGCAGACGACGGGCCAAGTGGACGCCCCGTGTTTGCATTCCCACCAAAGCAAGTTTTGAGGAAGACAAGGCATTCGGCTCAAAAACTTCTGTTACCTCGCGGGCCATTCGCGATAGCGTTCGGTCTAAGTCCGCCGAGGTCATCAGTTGGGCTTTAATATAGTCTTGGGGCTGCATCATACGTCTAAAGGTACGACTTTGTACCCCATGACAGGCAAAAAAACTTGGTTAAGACGAACGTGTCGCAACAAAAAGCGCTACATTCCGGTATGTTCGCTTTTGGCCCGCTAAACACCGTGTTTTCAGACGTATGGGTTTACGATCCCTTAATCCTCGCACACTACAGATTCTCCTCGGCCTTTTGGTACTTGGCTTGTTTTCAGGTACGATCTTTTATCATATCCATTTAGAAGTCTGGAATGGTTGGAACTTAGGCTGGTTAGATGTCTTGGCGGAGTTGGGCGTGGCCGCAACGTTTGGCTTGGCGTATCAATGGATGTCAGACCACTTCCAAACACGTAAACTGGGTCCTATACGTGCCCTCTGGTCGCTGACGCTGGTGATTTTGGGGGTTGTTTTACTAAGTGCCTTGTTTGGTCTGCACTACGAAAAAGGCATGTGGTTTTTTAGCCATAAAATCCCTGATCGAACCATTCCGGGCGTCTTGGTCATTTGCGGCATGGCGCTATTACAAGGGCTGGGAGGCGCCTTTCTACTCGTTCAACTGCGAGAATTGGTTTTGTTCAAACGAACATCGGTCACGGTGCGCAATTGGAATATGTTGTTGTGGAGCTTGGCCGGAACGTTTGCAGCGGTGGTTCTGGTCAAAATAATCCCCATTCCCTATGTGGTAGAATTTGCGATCGTCTTTACGGGTGCAACCATCCTCATCAATGTCTTCCGTTTGTCTTGGGTGGCCTACCTGCCTTTCCGCCAAAAATTGATCGGCTTGGCGGTGAGTTTGGTGATGTTGATCGTTTTATTGGCCGCTTTTGGCGAGGCAGTCCCTATGCGGAAATGGGGGTTCATTATTTGGGAGGCCGATCCCTTTGTGGCTCAATATAGTTTTGCGCTTAACCTTACGCTTACACTCACCCTTATTCTGGGCATTTTATACAGTGTTACCACCTTACTATCGCTCATTTTCCACTTGCCTACATCGGGCGATTTTCAACGGAAATCGGACGACTTGGCGGCGATGCGTGCGCTCACCCAAATCGTAGGACAGGTTTTTGACACACAACACCTCCCCAAATTGGTCTTAGACGCCGTACGGCAGTTTGTGGGCGAGGAACAAATGGCATGGTTAGCCCTTTCCGATGTGCGAACAGGAACGCTCCGGCCCCAAGTGGCCGCCATGACGGGTCTGACAGAAGCACAACTAACAGCATGGATGGAATTGGATGCCTTCTATTCTGAACTCCAGTCCCGCCGAGAGCCACTTGTTCTTAATCATGCCGTCCGAGACCATCGCATACACACCCCCGGATACGAAATTGGGAGCTTGGCCATGATGCCCCTCATCACCCGAAACGAGTTGATCGGTGCGCTCTTTGTGGCAAAAACCTTGGCAGATGGTTTTGACGAAGACGACGCCAAAAGTCTGGGTGCTTTTGCGGATCAGGTAGCATTGGCCATAGACAATGCCCGGCTGTTCGAGGAGCGCATCGAAAAAGAACGCTTAGGTCGAGAATTGGCCATTGCTCGCGATGTTCAAAAACGCTTGCTCCCCAACGAACTGCCCCGCATCCCCGGTGCATCCCTGTTTGCTTCCTATGAATTTGCACATGAAGTGGGTGGCGATTATTTCGACTTTGTGCAGGCAGACAACAACCGTTACAGCTTTATCATTGGGGATGTTTCCGGAAAAGGAACCTCTGCGGCTTTTTATATGGCGGCCCTTAAAGGAACCTATCATGCGCTCGCCCGTTCCGATCCCGATCCTCGAACTTTGCTCCTAAAAGCAAATGAGGCCCTTTCCGTACAAAAAGAAAAAAATATCTTTATCACCGCTATTGCTGGATTGTTGGACACGGCCTCCGAGACCATCACCCTGCTTCGGGCTGGACACTCGCCCGCAATCCACATAGACCTGCACGGACAAGTTCGGATGCTGCGCGAAGGTGGCCTTGGGCTGGGATTGGCAAACTCGGCCATCCTCGAAAAAACATTTGTACCCATAACCGCCCCGCTACGTCCGGGCGATGTCTTTGTTTTATATACAGATGGCGTTATTGAAAGCCGAAATGCCGCTGGAGAATCGTATGGTTACGAGCGCTTAATCGAGACACTACAAAAATCCCGTCAAGAGGATGCCGTTGGAATCCATGATGCGCTATTAGCAGACCTCAACCGTTTTACGGGAGACCTACGGTATTTTGATGACCTCACTTTAATTGTGCTTAAATGGCATGGACAATCGGTACGGACACAGGTGTAACCTTCTGAAAAAACCTTCGTATATCCCTAACCCCCAACCATAACCTAACCACATGAGCAGTTTTTCGGTCACGTTTCGTACCTCGCCAAGCGCACAGGTTTTAGACCTGAGCGGGGAATTGGATGCACATACCGCACAAGATTTAGAGGTTGCCATCCAAACTTGTTTGAGCAATGGTAAATTTGCTTTGATCATTAATGGTGCGAATTTGCGCTACATTTCCAGTGCCGGACTTGGCGTGTTTATGGCTTTTGTAGAGGAAATACGTGAAAACGGGGGCGATCTTAAAATTGCGGCACTCCAACCACAAGTCTATGATACATTCGACCTGCTCGGTTTTCCACACTTGTTCGATGTCTTAGCTTCGGTGGAGGTAGCCGAGGCGCGGTTTATGTCTGGTGAGTTACGCAAATAGGACGTGCCTTTACGACGGGTCCATTAAACTTGAATCATAAAAAATGATGCCACAAACGATGCAATATAGTCTGCGAGTGCCAAGCGACAAGCGCTATTTGGCAGATGTGCGTCGTTTTATTGAGGCCCATGCGGTGATGGTTCCTTTTCCCGAATTTGCCATTGAGCATATCAAACTTGCAGTGGATGAAGCCTGCACAAACATTATAGAACACGCCTACCAACGCAACAACACCGAAGCCATAGAAGTCGTGGTGGCGGTAGATGAGGTTGCTTTTCGGATTACGCTGCGGCATCGTGGTATCCCCTTTCAGCGAGACCACTACCACCGCCCACAAGACCTTAGGGCTTCCATCAACGCCCGTAAAGGTGGCGGTTGGGGCGTTTTTCTGATGAATCGGCTGATGGACGAGGTGGATTATCGCATTCTGGACGGCTACAACGAGGTTTATTTGGTTAAAAAACGGATGATGAACGGTAAACGGTAAACAATAGACTTGTTGCATTGGGATAAGTATAATGTTTACATTAGTTTAAACGTGTATTCCTCTCAATATTAATCTATATAAAACGATGAAAGATTTTTCGATATATTCAAATGTCAAAACAGATCGTGACTT